>WQZZ01000007.1 GCA_009780485.1 Defluviitaleaceae bacterium
AAACAGCCAGCCTGGGGATTCGTTTAACGAAGCTTATTCTGAATGGTCTAATGTCGCAACCACACGCACAGATGTTGACCAAGATTATATGGACAGAGAACGTGACAGAGAAAATCTTCGTAGGTATTTGCGTGACTTGTTAAGAGATTTCCTTCGTAGACCTTATTGGACCGCCATGAACCAAAATGGACATTTTATTGCCATGTATCGTCCCACAATGGTTGACTATTTGCTACAAAACAACGGGCAACTTATCCGCCTTGCGGACAGTAACCATCCAACCAGCACCTTCTATCTGCCCCAAGCCCTGTTTTTGCAGATTTGGGATGGAGGTCAAGGTTTTGTAATCCAGCGTAATGACATGACGATTACAATTCCCAACCAAGCCATTAACAGCATTAACAGCGACCCTGTGGTTGACACAGTTCGCCGTATACGTGATGTGCGTGGGGTGGAAGATTATTATGTCCGTTTGGTTCTTGATGTGCGGGCCCATTCTGCCACCCAAATCCAAGGGGAGCAAGTGGCAGGTCAACAGGTCACTTTGAATGTTGACTTGGTGGAAAGTAATGCAACCATTCGCCAAATTGACGAAAACCTAATGCACAGCCTGCTGTATGCCATTGAAACTGACTTCTTTATTGATAGATTTGTTGCCGAGCGTTCCTTTACCTTCGGTCAGGAAATTGAGCATATGGTGGCAGAGGGCATCGCCCATTTGTACCAAGTACGCCGTATGTACGAAATTGCAGAAATTATTAACCATGAGATGAGTGCATATGTAAACACCCGTCTACGTGCCAGCTATGGGCGTGCTGTCGGCTTTAACTTTATTAGCCAACCCATTTCCATAACCCTTGGTGGCTCTGCAAATGGCGACCTTGTAGGTGGTTTCCAGTTTGCCACTAACAATTGGGTGCGTCAAAGCGTAGAACAGCAAGGTACTAACAGAGTAATTCGCACACAAACCCCAGGTTCATTTGCCTTTACCCGCCAAGCTATTGTAATGCCAGGGTTAAATACCATTCAAGGGCATGATAGGTTAACGGCTATAATAGCCAGCCATGGCTTAACTGAACTGCTTGGGGCAGGGGAGAACTTTAACCTCAACGCCAATGTTTCCCTAAACACGGTGCAGGGGGTCGCTGCCCGCTTAGCAGGCGCACCTGCTGGCGTAAACAACCAAACATGGTTACGCAACCAAGGGTATATTGTGCCTGTGAGGGGTGCAAATGCCCCAGCCCAAACCCAAGAGGTTGTCTATACGCTGATGGCATTGTATGAAATGCGCACAAACACCAATGTGTCCTCTTTGCGGATTAGCAACTTTAACAATCTTAACAACATAGGTGGTATTGACAACCGCTTCCGTCCATATGTACAGGCGGCGTTTGAGCTAAATATTTTTACTGACAGAAATATGCAGCCAACAGCACCTATGACAAACGACCAATTCCTTCGCCTGTTGTTGGTGCTTGACCAACGAATAGGATTATAATGAGGTGTTACCATGACAAAACGTAATTTATTAAAACGCATAGGAGCAGGGCTTTTGGCGATGCTGTTTGTGGTGGGGCTTATCCCGCCACTTATGGCTTATGCTAATGTGCAAAACCCTGTTACAGAATTTGAAATTTTATCATCAACAGGTGTCGGACGTAATTATAGTTTGTCTATGTTTTGGACAAGACCATCTTTGCCGTCCCCGACCAACCCTCCAGCCAACTACAACGGCACAATGACATCTTGGAATGCCCACCAGGCCTCCAACTATGAAATTATGCGCTTCCATGCTGGCAATGCACTTGCACCAACAGGTTGGGGTGGATGGGAAATGATAGCCCCTGTAAACTCCACCTCGAATATTGTGTCACACACCTTATCGCAGAGCCTTTTGCCTGGGCGTTTTTATGCCTACCAAATCCGTGCTTTCCACTGGCATCAGATGACCACTGCCATTCCTCCATATCTAGTTAATAATAGGGTAGAATCCGTGGCAGACCCTGATAATACGGTTTATTTCATGTCAGATTTAGAAGTGCAAGCAGAAGGGCGGGGGCGTGACCTTACTGTTTCTTTCAACCGCCCACAATTTGCTGGTGATGACCCATTTACTGGTTATCGTATTCATTGGCAGTTGCGTGCAGGTGGTACACCGCATAATTCTGGTGTTTTGCCCATTTCCGCTTTCACTCGCCAAGGTGACACTTACACCATAACCATCGAAAATGCTGACGGGCTTATACCCAGCCGTGTTTTTAATGTGTGGATAGAGCCTGTTTTGGATGGTGCAGACCGCCACGCCGCAGGTCTTGGCTTGCCAAACAGACCTTCAGCACTTTCAGACAATTTCTATGATGCGTTTTCTGTATCTTTGATGCACACAACAAACCTGTTTATGGCAGAAAATGTATTTGTAAGCCCTGTTTTGGATGGTCAGCCAATTGGCATGAACTATCTTTTGTTATACTGGGGACCGCCAGAGGCTGGTCGTGTTATTTTACAGCAACAAGGTACTGGTGGTGCTTGGTTTAACATTGCGGTTTACGACCCGCCAGCAGCACAAAGTATCGGTCATTTGCTTATAGACCGACCAGGTGTTGAAACAAATTTCCGCATCATTTTCCACGATGCCACAGGCGAAGCCATTTATCCGCCAGAACATTGGACATTTAACCCTACCCTTGCACAATTTATGCCAACCCGCCCAAATATTGTGGAAGTGGATGATGTGGCAGGTCCGCCCCTTGGTCTGGTTGTAACATGGGAAGCATTTATGCGTACCCCCTTTAATAACGAGGAGCGTAATGACACCGCCAATATGCACGGCAATTTGTTCCGTGACCCAGATGTGGTTTATGACATTTGGATAACTGATAATGCTGCTGCCTTCCAAGGCGTAACGCCATCAATACCGCCTGTTATCGAAGGGCTTACCCAAGAGCAAATAGGCACCTTTCAAGGGTCACCAAATTTTACCTATACCCATACTTTTACTGAATTTATCAACATAAACGGCAATCGTATGCCGATTGTGACAAACCGTGTGTATTATATAAGGATTGTGGCACGTCGCACGGTTCCGTTAGAACAACAGTCTGTTGCAGCATACGCATCTCACTTTATTTTTGGTGACATTGTGCTACCGCCACCCGTAATGCCCCGCCCGCCCCTGCGTATCGAAAATTCTGGGCTGGATTATTTAGAACTTGGCTGGGAAAACCGCTGGGTAGAGGCTTTTGAAGTTATTACCAATACCAACGACCCAAGATGGCCTGGTGTTTGGCATTCCGCTTTTGGCTTACGCAATGGCGTGCTGGTATTTGACTATGATGTGGTTGCACCGAACCGAACCACTATCAACTCTGGTGTAACGGCTCTACACTTGCTTGGTGATGAAACCGCCGTGCGTGCCGCTCTTGGTTCTACTCAAGTACCTTTGCGTACCCAGCATTTACCTCACCCTCAAACCAGATACGAGGTGCATGTCCGTGTGCTGTCAGATATTATCGACCAAATTCAGACACCTGCTGGCTTGGAAGCCTTTACACATGCGTTGCATAATGGTGGTGGTCCATGGGTAACATTAACCCTTGATATAGATGATATAACTGCCAACCCACTAACTATTTTATCTACGTTGGAGGGTCTTGAGTCTGACACCACTTATGCCGTCTTCTTCCGTCCTGCAAATCCAGCAGGGCAGGCTTGGTGGCCCACCCTAATAATGGGTACAACGACCAGCGAGCGTCCAGGCATGGATATTACACCACCCGCACCCTTCCTCAGCCCACATCAAGAGGGGGATAGATGGTTGGAGTTTGTGCTACGCCCTTTCCCTGGTGACGCTGTAAATTATGAATTTTGGATTTCGGAATTTGCGGACCGCTCCACCGCTTGGGAATTTGAACCCAATGAGGATTTTGGTAGAATGTTTACCTATCCAGGAGGTGCTGTTAGCGGACAACGCCGAATTTTCCATGCGGATGGACTTTTCCCAGAAACAACCTACTATATCTGGGTGCGAGCCATTTCTACAACTAACACGAACAATTATTCATGGTCGGCATCCATCAGTATGACCACACTGCCCTTGATGACCCCGCCACCGCCAAGTGGTTTGGGTCTGGCAGGTCCATCAGAGGTTAATATTATAAACCTAGAAAATGACCTAGAATTAGAACGTGTAGCTTCAGACCATATGGTAATTAGCTGGTTGCCCATTCGTGGTTATCCTGGTATGCCAGACGATGTGCATTTGCCCATGGAAGGTAATGAGGACGGTGCAATGGGTACTACAATCCTTGGTAGCCCGTTGATTAGCTTTAGCTATATGGTGCTTTTCCCTGACCTAACGCCAAATACCGCCTACTGGGTGCGTGCAAGAACTATTTTAAGCGTGCATCGTGACGGCATTGGTGGCGAAATTACAGAACGTGTAGACTTTATCGTCCAAATGGCAACAAATCCAGATTTTTTGGATGCCACAACCGTTTTTGTGATGCCAGACGCTGACGAGATACAACATGGATTGCACACCCGCATGACCATGTCCGACTGGGCTGGCCCTATGATGTTCTGGACGACACGTGACGATGGGGAATTTGACGGTGATGTAATTCCAGAACTTTTCCCGTTACCAGACCGTGACTTTGAAATTAACTTTAACCCCTATACCCGCACGCTTACTTGGCGTTTCCGCTCCACTGATGTGGATGAGAGCGGGCATCGTGACAATTTGGCAGACCAGCGTTTTATTAGCCGTCTAATCCAACTTCGTACTTTTGAATACACAATTGATATGACTCATTACAACAATCAGCCAGTGGAAAATAGGGTTATTGAAATACCTTATACTATCCTAGCCGCCTTTGAGCAAAGAGGTATTGACTTTAGCATTATTGCGGGTGCTACCACCTATACATTTAGTCCAGGTTTTGCTAACACACCGCAAAATACAGGCTTTGGAGTAAATAGTCGCCTGCGTATGTATATCAGCAATGAAGTAGAGCCAACCAGCCTTGCTCCTAACAGGCACTATTTAACCACGCCCCAATCCTTGGATATAAATGTGGTTAACAGGGTCGCTCATACCAATGTGGCGCTTACGGCTTTGGCAGCACCTGTCACTGCCATCCACAGCATCAGCCGTGCCTTTGCTATGGATTATCATATCGGTGCATATGTGCAATCGGCAGGGGATGTGGGCTGGCGCCGTGGTGGCGGTGGTTTTGATGAATTTGCGTCAACCGTGTCCACCTCAACAACCCGCCCGACCACCTTTGCGGCAATTGCGACAGGTATACCCCAACTGTATCAAGCAACCCCACAAACAAGGGATGCGTTGTACTTTGTAAACACACAAATTAACTTTACGGACATGGAATGGTTTGCACCGACCTTTGCTGTGGATGTTTGGCAAATTAACCGTATTATCCACGCTGTTGCCCGTGGGGTAAGTTATGCCCCGATTAATATGCTTGATAATCTAACGGAAGATGAGATGTCCTCGCTGTCAAATGCTCGTATGTTGGTGCCAGGGCATTACACGGTGTCGAGGGAGGATGCACTGGCTGCCCTTGTGCGTTTATTCGAGGTGCGTACAGGTCGCCGTATAACGGGTGCGCCTACCCTTCAGACCACTAGCTTCCCTGACATTGCAAATGCCAGCTCTCATCTACAACAAGCGTTGCTAAATGCTGAATTTCTTGGGTTTATTGACTTTAATTCGTCGGGTGCAGACCCTCATGGTGAAATGCTGTGGGGAGATGTTATGATAATTCTTGAGATAATACTTCGTAACTAACGACATAAAGCAACCCTATTCTGCGAATGAATAGGGTTGTTTGCTTTAGGGCGTGGAATATTAGTCAACTTGTGCTTTTGGCTAGTTTTTGTGCCTTTTTAAGTGCGGACTGAGGTAGCTTGTTGCTGGGGTCTTGGGCGGCAGATTTTTCAAAAAACTTTATAGACTTGCTATAGGCTTGTTTGTTAAAATTCTGTACTCCCAAATTATAGTTTATGGCGGACATAGTGGGTTTTTTTGTCATTTGGAAAACTATATGCCCAAGACCCAGAAGCGCTGCCCCCATGCCTCCTAAAATTATACCAACGGATTGGGTGGCAAGGCTTCCCAACATCAAAATAAGCCCAATTAATGCGGTGTGCAACTTTACACCAATTGGACCATATGGCACGGATGGTGGGGCTGGCTTTTTAGGCTTATCCTTCTTGGTCGGTTTTGTGGCTTCTTCTTCCGCTTGTTGGGCTTGTTGCAATTCCGCAAGTTCTGCTCGCTTCATGCTTTTGGGCTTTTCCATGGGCTTCGGCACGGAATTTTCTTTAAGCATGTGAAATTCCGAAATCATGTCCCCAACAAGCTTAAACATGATATACACATTCCTAGGTAAGGGTCGCCCCTTAGCGGAACGCACCTTTTTTGATATATGCAAAATATAATATTCGTTTTGTCGGTACAAATCCATTGGATTTAGAACTATAAGATTACGGCTGGCATCGTAAGTTATTAGGGTATGCAAAATATACCCTGTGGTGTCAGTCACGTTCATTGTTTTTCGTGATACGGTTTCCTCATCCAAGGGGGTGTTGAAGCGTATGTACCAATAAACCGTGCCGTTTGGGTCGGTTATGTTGGTGGCGACCTTGGTCTTCATGTTGGGGTCAGTGGACTTCATTACAAAGTTGTCCGTCTTCATCTTACCCTGTTGAATGGTTTCTTGTCTTTGGTTTTCGTCCATGGGGTTTTACACCTCTTTATTTACGATGCTCCTCATATTTAGCGTCGGCTTGCTCCTGTGTTATTGTGTTGAAGAAGCCAATGGGGCTGATTGCAGCCTTGCGGAAGTATTCTGTGGCGGTGTCGGTGTCTCCGTCCGCCTCGTGGATAAGACCAAGAAAGTAGTTGCTGTCCGCCATTGTTTCCCTTAGAGAAAGGGCGTGGATGAAAGCCTCACGCGCTTCCTCTGTTTTGCCTTGATGGTAGCGTATTTGCCCTAAATTATCCCATAGTGCGGCGTGTTCTGGTTCGTCGTCAATTGCTTGGTTAGTTATATTTAGTGCTTTATCCAAATCACCTTCCACCATATATAAAAATGCCAAATTTGCTAGGGTTGCCGCATTGGTGTACTCTTGGTTAGCCCTCATATCTTCTAGTGTTTTTATGGCGGTTTTTGCGTCCTTGTTCATCCAGTGGCAGGTTGCTTTGGATATTATGGCGGAACGCTCATCTATCGGGTTTTTGGACAATTCAACAGCTTTATCTAAATACTTAAAGGCATCTGTTGTATTACCGTCTGCCTGCATTAAAATTAATGCCAAATAAATGTGGCTGGCAGGGCTTTTAACGCCACCATCCACCGCTTTTTGAAGCATCAAGCGTGCTTTATCCATACGCCCTGCCAAATAAAAATAATTTCCCCGCAAGGACATTATTGCCTTGCGGTTGATAAAATAAGCCGTGGCAATTATAACTGCATAAGCGAGAAGCAAAACCCACAGCTCTAGCCCAAGCACCATCATAAGCAACACATAAAGCCCATAAAGCCCCAGTGCCACACCAATTACGATGAAATGACGTTTCATTCCAGTTTGCATAATTTTCTCCTTCTTAGGATAGGTATTTGGCGATTTTTTCTAAAACCTTGGCGGTTATAATTGGCTTGATAACAAAATCTGTATAGCCAGCCGACAAAGCTTTTGCCATATATCCCTTATCAATGTCACTGGTTAGCATTATTAAAGTTGTTTCGTATCCCCAGCCACGGACTTTTCTCGCAAAATCAATGGCATTAAAATTGGGTATTTGGTCATCAACCATTAAAATATCTGGCTTGTTGCCTTTCATAAAACTTAGGGCAGCATCACCGTCAACGGCACCTATCAAACCATACCCCGTACCACCTAAAGAAACCCTAAACTTTTCCAAGAAAATTCGGGTATCGTTTATCAGCAAGATATTTTTTTCGCACTCTTCTTCGCTAAAATAGACAATACCCTCTATGTCGCCGTTATATTCCTCAGCAACGGGTTTTTTAGGCAACTTTAGCCCAATTATGTCTCCCGCTAAAATATCCAAATTGTTCAAAAGGAAGTCCACGAAAGTCTCAATTTTCTCACCATCTGCTTCGGTGCTTTCTTCGTAAATTTCTACTTGTTTGGTGCAGTTTTGTGCCAAATCGTCAGCGTGTATTTGGGATAGGCTTTCACCCACAACCGCAATCCATTTCAAGGCCGAATCGTAATTTCTAGTAGAAACGGAAGTTTTTAGCCCGCTTTCTTGTTGATACAGCCCATCAACAAAGTCATTCAAAAGCCCACAATAATCTTCCAATTGTTCCATTTCCATGGGCAGTATTTTGGAAGAATCTAAGTATTGAACCCCCATAAGACTTTGCTTGTGGCGGTTAAACATTTCTTCCTTTTCTACTTGGCTTAGGTGGTGTGCTTCCATTTTTTCCAATTTGTTTTGAAGTCCTGTGTAAAACAGTGTAGCTGTTTTTAGAAGGTAGTTGATGGTGTTTCCAACCCTGTCGTGATGAAGATTTTCCCTGTCGTCAAATTCTTCAAAACACTTTGTCCATTCTGCCGCCATGTCGTCAGCAAAAATTTTAACTAAATTATTACGGGTGGCTGACACCCATTTCATGGCTTGCAAATAGTCCTTTTCGCCAAAGGACAATTCTAGTTTGTTTTTTTGGATAGGAAAAAGGTTAATTGCAGCTTCCATATACTCGGCATATTCTCGAAACGCATCTTCTGGCAAGGCGGAGATTTTTTCGCTGTTAAGCTCTTTGACACCCATCAAGGTTTCCTTGTTCTCTATAATAACGGATATGTCTATGGTTGATTTCATTGGGTTTCTTCCTCCTCTTCAAAAAACATACCTCGTGCAAATGATACTGCGTCAAAGGTTTGCAAATCCTCTACTTGCTCGCCCACACCAATATAACGCACGGGTATTTTTAATTCGCTGGCAATGGACAGTACAATACCACCTTTTGCCGTGCCATCTAATTTTGTTAGAATAATACCTGTTATGTCTGCGATTTCCATAAATGTTTTTGCTTGGGAAAGGGCGTTTTGACCCGTGGTTGCATCAAGTACCAAAAATGTTTCACGGTGGGCATTGGGCATTTCTCTGTCCACAACACGGGATATTTTTTTAAGTTCTTCCATCAGGTTTTTCTTATTATGCAAGCGACCTGCCGTATCAACAATCAAAACATTAGCGTTTCGTGCCTTGGCGGATGCACAGGCATCAAACACCACGGCGGCGGGGTCGGAATTTTCTTGATGTTTGATAAGCCCACAGTTTGCACGATTTGCCCAGACTTCCAACTGGTCAATTGCGGCTGCCCTAAAGGTGTCTGCCGCTGCCAAAACCACCTGTTTTCCATCTTCTGCAAAATTGCTGGCAAGCTTTCCGATGCTGGTTGTTTTACCCACCCCATTAACACCGATAACTAATATGACGACGGGGCTTGGTATTTCATCCGCTGGTGGTGCGGCTTCTTCCATGGTTTCTGCAATTATATCAACCAAAGCCTTTTTAACTTCGTCAGCGTCTTGTAATTTCTCTTTTTTAACCCTTTGTCGTAACCGCTCTACAATATCTAAGGAAGCTGTTGCCCCACAGTCTGCTAAAATCAAGGCTTCTTCTAGCTCCTCAAAAAGTTCCTCGTCAACCTTTCGGAATGACTTGAACACATTTTCCACACTCTGGGCAATATTTTCACGGGTCTTTGTTAGTCCGCCTACAATCTTCTTAAAAAATCCTTTTTTCTCTTTTTCCAAGTCAGCTTCCTCCGATTTCATAGTCAAACTAATCTATTATAACAAAACTTATCCACTCTGTCAACGCAATCCTTGACAATTTAGCGACTTAAATGTATGATATTAACAGAGGTGATGAGATGGGTTTTACAACAGCTTTGTCAGAAATTGCGAGGATTGTTAATGTGCGACATAAAGACCCTCATAGTGTGCTTGGTATGCACAATGTGGGGGGCGGGCTTGTGGTTCGGGCTTTTGTTGCTGGGGCTGTGGGTGTTGACGTGGTTTGTGTTGCTAAAGGTATGCGTTGGCAGATGAATCGTGTCCATGAAGATGGTTTTTTTGAAGTTAAAGTACCTAGACGCAAAAAAATGTTTGTATATGAACTGGAAATTGATTTTGGTGATGGTAATGTTTATACAGGGCGTGACCCTTATAGCTTTATCTCCATTCTAACTGAATATGATTTATATTTGTTTGCCAATGGAACGCATTACGATTTGCCCAACAAGTTAGGTGCAAATTTCAATACCATTGACGGTGTGGACGGTGTACATTTTGCCGTTTGGTCGCCTAATGCCGTAGCTTGCTCTGTAATTGGTGATTTTAACAATTATGACGGAAGGCGACACCCAATGCGTCTTTTGGGTGACAGTGGTGTGTGGGAGCTTTTTATACCAAACCTTGCAAGGTACGATGCCTATAAATTTGAAATTAAGACGACAGACGGAACTTTGTTGCAAAAATCTGACCCTTTTGCTAAGTTTGCCCAGCTTCGACCCTCTACTAATTCATTAATTTACGACTTGGGCGGTTTTGCATGGGATGACGAGGACTGGTTGACGAACCGCACAAAAGGCGATGGTGCTTTGAATATTTACGAAGTAAACCTTGCCAGTTGGCGTAAAGATGAGAATGGCGACTTTCTTACATACAAAGAGTTGGCACACCAATTGGTGGACTATGCTAAAAACATGGGTTATACACATTTGGAGCTTATGCCCATTGCCGAACATCCCTATGACCCCAGTTGGGGCTATCAAGTAACTGGGTTTTACGCTGTTACCAGCCGTTTTGGCAACCCCCACGATTTCAAGTATTTCGTTAACCACTGCCACAAAAATGGTATTGGGGTTATTTTGGACTGGGTTCCAGCACATTTTCCAAAGGATGCCCACGGTCTTGAAAATTTTGATGGTGGAAGGCTTTACGAACACCCCGACCCACAGCAAGCCAACCACCCAGACTGGGGTACGCTGACTTTTGATTATGGTCGCAAAGAAGTCGCTAACTTTCTAATCGCAAACGCCCTGTTTTGGTTAGAGGAATATCATATCGACGGCCTGAGAGTGGATGCCGTTGCTTCAATGCTTCACCTCAACTATTCCCGAAAGGATGGGGAATGGACGCCGAATATTCATGGTGGCGAGGTTAATTTGGAAGCGGAGGAATTTATTAAGCATCTAAATTCTATTGTTGCACAAAAACACCCAAATGTTATGATGATTGCAGAAGAATCCACCTCATATCCTAATGTTACCGCACCTGTAGAGCAGGGAGGACTTGGTTTTACCCATAAATGGAATATGGGCTGGATGAATGACTTTTTGAAATATATGTCCCTTGACCCTATCCATCGCAAATTCCACCACAACCTGCTAACCTTCGCCATGATGTACAACCACAGCGAAAATTTTGTGCTGGTATTGTCCCATGACGAGGTTGTGCATGGCAAAAAATCCCTGCTTAACAAAATGCCTGGGGATTTGTGGCAAAAATGTGCGGGTTTACGTGTTGCACTTGGTTTTATGTACGGGCATCCAGGTAAAAAACTTCTGTTTATGGGTGGCGAGTTTGGGCAGTTTATTGAATGGGACAACAACCGTGAGCTTGACTGGTTTTTGCTGGATTTTGACCATCACAAGCAAATACAGGACTTTGTGCGGGATTTGAACCATCTGTACAAGTACGAGCCAGCATTGTGGGGCGATAATTTTGAATGGATTGATGCCGACAACGCAGACCATTCCATCACATCATTTATTCGCCGTACTGATGACCCTGCAGATGAATTGATTGTTATTTGTAATTTTACGCCAGTTGTCCACGAAGCCCACCAAATTCCTGCGAACCATACATACACAGAAATCCTTAATTCTGACAACGAAAAATATGGCGGTAGTGGCGTTGTTAACCAAGCACCACTAACGCCAAAAAGCGGACAAATCACGTTGAGATTACCTCCATTAGGCATTACAATTATTAAATTGCAACCGCAACCTTAATGGGGTCGGTTTTCGTACAAGAAATTGCAAGTGTCCAATCGTGCCATGTACATTTCTTTTTTGTATGGGCAACTGCCAACCGTTCCGCTTATATCGAACAGCTTTAAGTTGTTGTTTTTCCTGTCTATGCCCACACTGACTTCTAGAGTGTTTAGGGTTTTGTTGTAATGCTTCTGCATTACGGTGGGCAACTGCTCCACCAAATCATCCAATTGACTTTTGATGGACTTCCAATCTTCTCCAAACTCCCATTCTAAAAACTTGTTTAGAAAGTGATAGCCGTTCCCGCCAGTTACCGTGCTAGAAACCACCCCAAGGCTAGACCCAATCCGTGGAAAATAAGGTAAAGTCACCCACGAGCCACCTTCTCCACTTCTTACCAAATAAATTTTTATGTCAAATGGGTTTTTGGCATTTGTTCGGGAATATACAAAATCTTGGATGATGTATTCATTTTCCCTAAAAGTCTGCTCTAGTTCCAAAAGTTCTGTTAGGGTTAGGGCTTTAATCTCGTGTTTGGTGTGCATAAGATAACCGTCGCCTTGAAAATACAACTTGTAAATCCCGCTACCTTCGTTGGAAATATTCGGCTTAGCTATTAGCACACCCTGATTTTCTAGCACATCTACAAGAGAAATGTCTTTGACGTTGTGGGTTTCAATCGCATATTCACTTAAAGGGCTGTTTTTCAAAATATTATATACCTTGGTTTTTCTACCTAAGTTAACCCAACTAAGAACCACCCCAGCCTTCTGTAAAGCAAGTCGTTTTTGGCGTGACGGGGCAGTTTGCCAGTTAAGTTTGTGGTCTAAAATAACATGAGGATAAGGTGCAGTCTTTTCGATAAAGTCCTGTTTTTCCACGTCCCAAAAGTTTCCTAAAATAGTTCTGTTGTCTAAATCAATATCGGTAGAGCTAAAATGAAAAAACTCCAAACCCCGAAACAAAGCAAAGGCGTGCAAGAGTCGCACGTCCTCCATTTTAATATTTTTTCGCATCATAAGTCCAACTCTAATCAAGTTCAAAGCCCCCTTAGGTTCTATTTTACGCCACAACCCAACAAAAGTCAACAATTGCAATGGATATTTTTTTGTGGCAGATGCAAAATATCTAAAAGGATGTGATTTGATGAAATTAAAAGGCTTACTTGTTGTGGCGTTTATGGTGCTATTGCCCTCCCTGCACCCTGCAATTATAGAAACGCCAATCTATGCCCAAATTGTGACTGATGGAGATTTTTACAAAGACAAAACCTTGCGACAAGCAGTGGGTCAAGTTTTTGTAGGGGATATTGTTGAAGTGCTGGAGGATTATTCTGGCGTGGTTTACCGCATTTCTACTGAAAGCAGTAGTGGGTGGATTGGGGCAAAATTTCTGCTAATTGAAGATGAGTTGCCCACCGATACCACCATCTTAACTCCGCAACAACTGGAGGGATTTGTAAATGATGGTGCATACGAAAGTCGCACCAAATATTTAATTTTGGTGGACATTAATCGCCAAAAGACCCATGTTTTCCAAGGTGAGGTAGGTGGATGGTCGCTTGAAAAATCCTTTGACTGCTCTACTGGACTAAACACTTCCCCGACAACCCGTGGAGAATTTAAGCTGACCGAACGTGGCGAATGGTTCTACAGCCACAGGTTGTCCAGTGGTGCTAAATATTGGATACGGTTCAATGGGCATTTCCTTTTTCACTCCACCCCTATGGACGAAGGAAGGAATTTGATTGCAGAGGAAAATGTGGTAGGTGAAAAACGCTCCAGCGGTTGTGTTCGCTTACTTTTGCCAGATATTAAATGGATTTATGAAAATGTAACGGACGGGACGACGGTGGTTATCATATGATGGAATAAAAAACATTTGGAGGTCGCCATGTTCTTTTCTCGTTCACAAGGTGTGGGATGTCAATGCCAACAATGCCAGCCACGCCAGCAGGGTTGGGGTCGTCCGCCTGTCATGCAACCATCACCACAAAGACAACAAATGCAAAACCGACAACAAATGCCAGCATATCAGCCCCAAAGACAGCAACCACCACAACAAATGCACCCCATGATGCCAATGCAACCACCACAACAACAAGGCAAAGCCCCATATAGTGACCCATCTGTTCGTTTTGAACCCATACCCGAAGGAATGTTACCCCCAGGCATGACCATCCCGACAACTGCTGAAGCACCTGCAAAACCCAGCACAGACACTATAAAAAACTTTCTTCAAGGCGAGGTTAATAGCTTGGCTTTTTATGAAAAGTTGTCAAAAGTAAGCGAAACTTACAAAGAGCGAGTTTTGGAGCTTATAAGCCACAAGAAAAGCGGAAACCCACTTTTGCTACAGGCTAATGTAACCGAAGAAACCAAAGTGGATGAAGTGGACGATTTTGCCAGCGGAATTTCCCACGCCCTTTTGCAAGAAAGCAGGCAACTACGGGAAATGACAAAAATAAAAGACGGAAGCATTACCCCCGTCCTGCTGGCTAATAAAATTGCAGACATTGCCCATTTAATGTCATTACAATAATTTTTCTATATGGCTAAGAACGATTGCTTTACCTGGCAGACTTCTACTTTCCGCTAGGTCTTTTAGTGCTGTCAATTTCTCGCTGTCGTTTGCTTCTGCGTAAATATCCGCCAAAAGAGTATAAGTCTGGGACACCTCCGAGCCAGCTTCCACGGCGATTTCCAACACTTGCTGGGCATCGTCTTTTTTGTCTTCTGTCAGCAATGCCTCTGCCCAGTGTCGCATAGCATGGATGAAATTGACGAAATTTTCTTCATATCTTGCAACAAACTCTAAATTTGCCCTGCCGAACATTTTTTTTAACTCTACATTTGTTTTGGGACTATCGAAGTGTAACATTTTTTTGCTTGCTGCCTGAATTACCTTGTTTTGCCACATACAAACAGGGCGGGGCTTCTCCTGCTCCTCCGCTGTGTATTCTCTTAGTGGCAAGTCTTCCATAATAACGTGGAAAAGCAACTCGTCCTCAACATCTCTTGCCCTTGCGTTGTTGGCTTCGTCATTTTCCTCTAACATATCTGCCGTGCGTTGTAATTTTTCATGGCTTTTACGCTTTGCCAGGCGTATCATTATGGTTACAAGTAAAGCCAAAAGCAAAATAGGCGTAAGACCTATGGCGACATTCCGCACCAACACATCTGCGAAATCCCCTCCTAGTATTAATGGCATCATTCCCATAAGTTATCACCTCTAAAAATTAGTGCTTTCATTATATCATAAGTTATGGCAAAATAAAAGGGGTATAATTTTTCGGACAAGTGCATAAATAATTACCAGTTGGGAAATACAAGTTACGAATGAGGTGCTTACAATGGACAAGCGTGTTTTTGGAGGGATTTTAACTGTGTTATTGTTTATTTTGGTTGGCTGTGGCTCTGCCCTTACGCAGTATTATGAGGGTTATGGGTCTGCTTTTGTGCGGGATGGAGAAGGGGAAAGACCAGCTTCCCAGCCCGCTGGGGATGATGTGACCGTCAGTCGTGGGCTTGCTGCCATGATGATTGCCTTGTCTTTCGCTGACCCAGCAGAAATCGACCGAACCCAGAGGATTATCACTTTTAGCGACACCGAACCAGATGATTGGTTTGACAAATACATAAACAAATCATATTATTTGGGGTATTTAAGTGGCTTCGGTGACGAATTTCGTCCACATGACCCCCTTACATTGCAACAAGCCCAGTTTATTCTGGATGGACTTGACCCATACAACCCGATTCGCATACAGTTGACCGACGAAAATCGTAATATGGCAATCTCTTATGCCCTTTGGGTAAACCTTTACATACAAATGCTGGAAAATATCAGTGGCAGTGCAGGTGTCACCGCTTTGGGTTTGCGTCAAACGGATGCAGTGGTGCTTTTAACATCGGATTTTAACCAGAATTTACCTACAGGTAACATTGTTACAAGTGGGGGGCGTTTCGCCGTTCAAGGTTTGGATTTCACACCATATTTGGATAAGGAAGTAGCCTTACTTTTGCGTGGCAGTTATGTTATTGCGGTTGCGGGCATCTCTAACCCTGTACCCACCCTGCGAAACGCCTTTTTAGCAGAGCGTGGTAGGGACACTATCACCATTTTTGCTGGCGGTGCAGGGCGTACATTTGACATCGACCCACGTTTGCTGACAACCCTGCCAGCGGGGCGGATTGTTGATGTAACCATCGAAAATGGCAGGGCTGTGGCTGTGCAGGTTTTTGATGATAATATCTCTGGTGTTGTTAAAGAAATCGGCAATGGTTTTATTGAAATTGACGGAATGGGGCGTGTGTCAACCCGACAAGATTTTGCTATCTACTCAATGCTGTCAACTCCCGTTGCCCTTGGGCGAACCAGCCAAATTACTATTGGCTATGATGTGGCGGATTTTACATTGCGTGATGGAGAAATCTCCGCCGCAGTAATCCTACGCAGACCAGTACCCACCCACATCCGTGTCGTGCTATCCACCACAGGCTTTGGTTCTCGCATACACAGTACTGTGGAGTTAAGAAGTGCGGGCGGACTAGCTGTTCACACCTACGACGGCATTACAAATTTTGGGGCTGGTGAAGTATTTCGTCTCGGCTATCAAAACGCCCATTTATTAGGTGGAGGACGCATTTCAATCCATCCTCTAGGGGACGATAAAATCGAAATTATGACAATCAGCCGAAATTGGTCTGGTGGGGCAAATCCTCAATATCGTGGATTTTTAGAAATAAGTGGGCGTGATGGTGGTTTTGTGATTGTCAACCAACTACCATTCGAGCAGTATTTATACGCAGTTATCCCCAGCGAAATGCCCACGTCTTTTGGTCTTGAACCCGCCAAGGTGCAGGCTGTCACCGCAAGAAGTTATGCTTATAACCAATTTTTCGCAAATCGCTTCTATCGTTATGGGGCAAATATCTGTGACAGTGTAATGACCCAAGTTTATAACAATATCCCAGAAACCGAGCTGGCACGCCAAGCCACAAGAGCCACAGCGGGGATGTTTTTGACCCACAATGGACAGGTTGTCAGCACCAACTATTTTTCCACATCATCAGGACATACTGCTGACCGTGGAGATGTTTGGGTAAACTTTGCTACGGGGGATTTAGATGCAGAAACCCCTGTATATCTGTCGGGTAGACCCCAAAACTTAGCCCTTGACCCAGGGGATTTGTCACAAGAGCATATTGCGAGGGCATTTTTCATGGACACCACCATAACGGCTTACGACGACCAGTCCCCTTGGTTTCGTTGGAATTTTCACCTGACTAATGACCAACTAACTCGCATCATCAACCAAAACCTGCCAGCCCTGTCCCAGCGTAGCCCGCAGCATTTTGCTATTTTAGGGCAACAACCAACCTTTCCGCCCCAAACCGTATATACAATAGGGGATTTTGTTGATATGGAAGTGTTAAGTCGTGGACGTGGTGGCAATATCGGTCTTTTGCAGATAAACGGCACGACAAATAGCATCACCGTGAGGACAGAATACCTAATTCGTCGTTTATTAACTCCATCTTTACCAGAAGGTATAGCCCTAAACCGTCATAATAACTCCGCCCCCGTCAACAACCACTTTATTTTGCCATCTACCTTCGTAACATTTGAAGCTACAAATGGTGGCATGACCTTTCACGGTGGCGGCTTTGGGCATGGGGTTGGTATGTCCCAACACGGTGCATATGGTATGGCACGTAGGGGTTATGACTTTGCTCAGATACTTGTGCATTTTTATCCAGGAACGCAGCTCCTAAACCTGACGAACAACTAACCACAACGCATAACGCCTCAGGTTGCATGGGGGCGTTTTTCGTTCGTAAAGCCATAGGGTTTGAAATATTTTTGAAATTTGTGTCACAAACAAACTTGCTTATTCGTTATATAGTTATACTTTGCAAAGTACACCAAACACAAGGAGGGGGAAATGAATATTTCAGCAAATGCAAATATGGATGCTGGTGTGGATTTAGAGCAGATGATTAACGCCCACGGACAAGCCATCCTGCGATATTGCCACCTGTTGCTACGGGATTACCACGAAGCGCAGGACGTGGTGCAAACTACATTTATAAAAGCTTTTTACAGCAAGGCGGCCGCCAAATATACTTTGGACAACCTTTCCCCGCTGTTGTATAAAATCGCATATAACCAATGTATGGACATTTTGCGTAAACGCAAACGGCTTTTCGGCTTTTTAGAGCGGGAGAAGCGGGAGGTTAAGGAGTTTTATCAGATGGACGAAGGCATTAGCGAGGAGGTTAATGCCGCACTTGGCACACTTGACCCCGACGACCGTGCTTTAGTAATAAGTCGTATTATTAATGGTTTTGAGTATGAAGAATTAAGTCAAATTTATGGTTTGCCGTCGCCCACCCTGCGCAAAAGATACGAAAGGGCGAAAAAACGACTGGCAGACTCTTTAAGAGAACAAGGGTTTGGAGGTGCGTATGAATAAAGAAAAATTCGACCAAGATGAAATGCTGATTTCAAACGCCCTAGAGGGTGTGGACACGCCCCAATTTAACATTTTGAAAGGGATTGAGGAGAAGATGAAACCGAAAAGAAAAATGAAACGTACAGCAATACTTGCCATTGCCGCAACTTTAGCATTGGGAACAACGGCATTTGCCGCCCAGCAAATGGGGGCTTTTGACCGCCTGCGGGGCATTGTGGGCTACGAACACGCCCAAGACTTGACACCCATAGAAATTGTAGCGGGGCGTGACGAAGTGATGTATGACGGCGTCCGTGTGGAGCTTGTGGCAATTAACATTTCTGACGATGCTGGGCAGACGGTTGATGTGTATTTTACACTAGAGGATACCAGAGCCAACCGCCTAAATGGCGACTTTAGGGTTTATTCTAGCGTGCGACCCACGAATTTGGAAATTAGCAGGGAGCTTTTCTCCTATGGGTTTTCCTTACCTGAATTGATTGACCGTTACGAAAGTGGAGTTGTCACCATGCGTTCCCAACACAATTTTAATACGCCTGTGTCTGGTTTAGAGTTTACATTCTTCCTTGACGAAATAATTTTTGACAATGTGGAAGAACAATTTGTGCCAATTCCCTTAAACTTAGCGGACTTCCTAGGGGAGACTGATACCATCACTTATCAATATCCCAACCCAAATCCATGGGGTACGGCTTTGCAATTCGGTAATTTAGACGACTTTAGCCTTTGGCAGGGTCTGCACGACTATCATATGGAATTAATCCAAGGGGATGGCTTGTCGTTGCTTGCTCTAGGTAACCTCAACCGCCAGTTGTCGCCGTATTTTGACTTTGCAGACACAAGGGCTTCCATTTCAAGTATCGGTTTGATTGATGGTCGCCTTCATGTGCAAATCGCCCATCCAGAGCGTCGCATTTTAGACGAGGCGGGCTGGGAAGGTTTTACCCATGTAAGTCTGTTTAGGGGTTCGCTAGACTATCTTAACACCTTGCGAGCCGAAAGGCAAGCATCGCTAGATGCTGGCTATATGCCTTGGGAAATTAACTCCGAAAGTCTGTGGGATGGCACAGTAGCGTCAGATGTTTGGGTATCATTTTTTGCTGATGCGGATGGAAATACCTTTATGTTAAACACAATGGGCGTTGACGCACAGGGTGTTGCATACACACCATATGACCCACGTGCAGCTGGTAGCCTCGGAATGGATGAGCATATTTTTGACATCGACTTAGACAATATTGACCAGTATGTGCTAATGGCACGTACATTTAGTTACCAAACCCTGCCCGTAGGCTGGACGGTGACATTTAACGCAGAATAAAACCAAAAAGACCAAGCTAAAAGGCATGGTCTCAGACTGATGACGAACCCTCATGCTCGTCATTGCGAGCGTAGCGAAGCAATCTCTGATAACGTAAACATGAGATTGCTTCGTCGCTTTGCTCCTCGCAATGACGAGCATGAGGGTCTGAGACCAAGCTAAAAGCTTGGTCTTTTTTGGTTTTACACCCTCTTAAAATACTTACCTACAAGCAATGCGACCACTAAGATAATGGCTGATGATACAAAAACTATAAGCCACGAAACATTATAAAACCTTTCAAAAAGTAGTCCAAAAACAAGATAACCTATACCAAAGGCAAAAAATGGTATAGCAGAGAAAAGCGACATTACTTTCCCCACAAGGTCTGGCGGTGTTATCTTCTGTACATAAGCCCACATGGGTATCATCCAAGGTAGCATGATGATACTGAAAGCAAAGTCTGATGCCACCATAATTCCAAAAGCCACAAGATGGTGCATATCAAATATTAAAGCTATGCCAACTGGTATAAGGGCTAAGGCAAGTAGTACAGAAGTCAAAGGCACGCTTTTGATGGTCAATCTTTCGCCCAAGGTGCTTGTTATGGCAGTGCCAACAAGTGCGCCCGTCCAACTAATCCCTCTCCCAATCCCGACGTGTTCTAAACTCAAGCCCAAATCTTGAAGTGCAAATACAGGTATACCAACCATCAGCACCCCGCCTGCAATCATCGCTGATACGCACATTATTGCGGCGATTTTCATTAAAATAGGGTGCTTTTTCACAAAGTGGTATGCTTGAGCCGTGTCGTTCTTTACTATCTGGATGATATTACCGCCTGATTGCTGTTTTTCGTAGGGAAAACGGATAAGCAAATCCATAACCGCTGTAATTGCAAAGCATATTGCACTAACCAGCAAAATTGAAAACAAGCCGAACATACCAAGAAGAAATGCCGCAACGGCAGGCGCAGCCACGTTTGATAATGTGTTTACGGCAGATGTGGCAGAATTAGCCCTAACCAATTTATCTGCTGGCACAAGCAAGGGTGTGCCACCCTGCACACACGGCATATACATACCTTGGATAATATTTAACATTAAAAGCTTAATAATTACAATTGGTACAATTGCCACCGAAAACATACCGCTGACTATCATAAACAACACTATCATAATTGTTATGGTTACGTCCAACCAAAACATTATCCGCTGTTTTTTAAGCCTGTCCGCCATAATGCCACCTATGGGGGAAGCGATAATAAGCGGGAGGAATGACAGCCCTAAAACCGTGCCGAACAATGCGGGAGATTCCTGGGTTTGTAGTATGTAGAGGGGCAAAGCAAATGTAAGCACTTGATTTCCAAAGATAGAAACAAGCTGACCTATCACCAATAATGAAAAATTCTTATTCCATAATTTTTTTTGGTGCCACCCCCACACCATCTACAACGTTTTCACTTTCTTCTGTTACCATGATGTTACCTCCTAATATTTCGTTATCTTCGACATTATATCATGGGTAACGTGACATCAGTATGTCCTGTTCATAGGGAACAAGTAAAATCATTTTTGGGTGATAAAATAACACTGGTAATGCAACTTATTTGAATTTTTTATTGCTTTTTTAGAATGAATAAAGTATAATAAATTGGGTATATACAAAACTCTTAAGTCTTGGTTTTATATGGTTTTTGGGTTTTGTAAGATGCTTAATATACTTAGGAAAGGGGGCTTGATTTTAGTTATAGTAAATCGTCATTATCCTCTCCAACGTTATTTTACCATTAAAATTAACTAGGAGATAATTTGGGAGAAATTTTTGGAATTGACGAAGCAGGAAACAAAAAATCAAGAATGAAAGGAAGTGCGAACAAAGATGAATTTTAAGAACATCAAAAAGCGGATTATTACACTTTTTGTGGCTGTTGCAATGGCTACAAGCGGTATCGTGTTTAATCCACAAACATTGATGGCTGACGATAATCATCAGATAAATCAACTAATCCTTGCTCTTGCCGAGATTTTAGGCGATGGTGTTTTAACTGAAGATTTAGGTGATTATGATGAGGTTTATGCCGACCCCGATAAAGACCTTGAGGTTAAAGAGAGGGATGAGGTTGGTGCAGATACAGAAGGTTTTATAAACTTTGAGTGGGATGCACCTATTTCTATAGAGCCTTTTAATGCCACTACCATCCCTGGGTTTGTGCCTGGTCCGCCATCCGCCCAGACACCAGAGGTGCAAGAAGCACTTTTTAACCAACTGTTAGGTCATGTCCAAGGAAATACCGCTTTAATGTCAGGTTTGGCAGGCTTGCTTTCTGGTCTTCTCGAAGGTTTTATCATTGATATGATAATGGAACTTGTTGACCCTGAGATGATTGGCGATATGTTATCCCCCGTTCTTGCTGATTTTATAAGGGATGCTTTTGAAGATTTTCTAGGTGTTCCTTTGCCAGAGGAAATCGACATCGAAGGAATCATCATGGATATTTTTGGGAGTGAAATTGTTAATTCAGTGCTTACCCATGACATAACCAGAAGAATCCTTGAAAGTGCTGTACATAATATATTTGAACTTGTTGATGTAAATGTTTTGATTAATCAGTTGCTTCAAGGTGCTGTGCCAAATATTGCAAACCACCTTTGGAATGATGGCAACCCAGCATCTTCAATATGGCGAAACAATACAGTTGCAGGTATATTTGGTGGCCCTCCTGGTTGGATAGGCGGAGGAATAACTCTTGCGATTACCTTGCAAGTTATGCCTAATTTGGATAGTTTCCTAGATTTTGATAACATTGACATCATGGACATCCTTCCACCTATGGACTTACTTCTCCAAGCTGTAATTGACGCAGTCGTTGAAGTAGCCACAGAAGAAATCGAAGCCGTTAGAGAAAGATTGGAAGAATTATTCCAACAATGGCGTGACGAGATAGCAACAAGAATTCAAGATGCCATAGAGGACTTACTAAACTACATAAACTCCTTGCCAATCGAAGAAATCTTTGCTAGAGCCGAAGAAATCCTTGCCCAACTTCAAGACATCAGAAACTTTATCAACAACTTCGACTTTGGTTTGTTGCGTGAGGAGATAAGGGAAGAATTAAATGCAAAAATTGATATGGTACGCAATGCAGTAATCCAAGTGATTAGAGATGCCATTGACGATTTGATGGATTATGTAATGAATTACATAGACTCCCTACCAATCGAAGAAGCCATTGCAAAGGCACAGGAAATCATTGCTAGGCTTGAAGCAATCAAAAACTTTGTTGACGACATTGATTTTGGCTTGTTACAAGCAGAAATCAAAGCAGAACTAAATGCAAAAATTAATTTTATAATTGAAAAAATTAAAAATTGGATTGAGGGCAAACGACCACCTGCTGAGGAACTTTGCTTTGAGGAACTTAAAAAAGCCATTGCAGATGCCAATGACCTTTTGGATGACACGCTTGTTTCTGTAAACGGCACGGATGTTGCCACCAATCTTTATTGGGCGGTGCAAGCGGCACATGACGCATTACAGGTAGCGATTGATGTGGCAGAGGATTTGCTGGATACCATTAAGAGAAGCAGTCTTACGCAAGCCGAAGTTGATGCGGCTGTAGAAGTGTTGCGTGATGCCATTGAAGCTTTTGATTACATCAGGGCATTGGGAACTTTCACTCCAACCACACCACCGCCAACTCCAGTAATCACTGGTGTTAGCGTAAGCTTCGCATCTTCAACAATCCATCAAGGTGGTTCGTTGCAACTGACCTCTGTTGTATCTGGCATAAACTTTGCTGGCGCTGTACCTCAAGGCGTTGTTTGGACGACTAATGTGGGTACAATAAGCAGTACGGGTCTTTTAACCATACCTTCAACCGTCACCTTAGGTACTGTCATAACTGTTAGAGCTACTTCTACGTTTAACAGTGCGGTTTTTGGTGAAGCTACCATTACAGTTATGGCGACACCACCTGGGGACGATGATAACTATTATTACAGTGGAAGTGATGATGCTGGTATAACTCAACCCCCTGCTTCGACCCCTCCACAACAAACTACAACCGCTCCAACAAACGAACCACAGCAAGCCACAGATGCACCGCAACAAGCCCCAAATGCACCACAACAAGCTGTTGGACAACGTCTTTTTGATGACGTGTTCCCAAGCGACTGGTTCTATGATTTTGTAAATCAGGTGGCTATGGCTGGTCTTATGAATGGTACAGCCCACAGGATTTTTGCACCTCAAACTAATATGAGCCGTGCCATGTTTGTGCAGGTTTTTGCTAACCTTGAAGGTATTGACTTGAGTTCGTATGCAAATAGCCCTTCGGTATTTACGGATGTGGCTGCTGATGCTTGGTATTTTAACGCTGTACAATGGGGAGCTGGCCTTGGTGTTATTTCGGGCATGGGTGATGGAACTTTTGCCCCCAATGCACCTGTTACCCGTGAGCAAATGGCGACAATTTTAAGCCTATACGTGGAGTTAAGAGGGATACAATTGCCTGTAAATGGCGATGTAACACCTTTTGTTGATGCTGTATACATTTCTTATTGGGCGAGAGAGGGTGTGGAGGCTATCCAATCCTTTGGTATCATCCAAGGTCACCCAGGTGGCATTTTTGCACCACAAGATACCGCAACACGTGCAGAAGTGGCTACGATTTTTTCTATATTTTTGGATTTGATACAATAGTCTACATCCTAAAAAACACTTTTTAGATGTTATCCAAACCAAAGACAACCCCCCATCCACTAGTTGGATGGGGGGTTGTCTTTGTGATGGGGTTTGCGGGTAAATGTCAAACCACTTGTATCTGTCCTCACCTAGCCTTGGTCTGGGCGTATTATATAGATGACGATTTCCTTGCCAGAGTATACCCTATATGCTAAATTCTACAAGTCCTAGAAGCAGGGATACAATACCAATCACCGCAAAATGTAGAGGATAAATGACATAAAATGTCCATTTCATGGGCTTGCCACGTTCGCCGTTATATCCAAGTAACAGCACCACAGCTACAGCCATGCCAAGCACCATAAAGATAGACGAAACAAGAAAATCCATGTTGCCCCATGTTGCTTCAAAGTTTGCAAGGGCGGCATAATTCCCTGTCACCTGCATCCTCATATGCGAAAAAATTCCGAAGCCAATAAATAAGAACCAGCACACGCCCCCAAAAACTGATGGGGCGATACGTCGTATTTTTTCGTTTTTAATTATGTAGTACATAATAATCATACTAATGCTCATTAGATACCAGTCGAATACAAGTGTTATTGGAATTAAGACAACCACGAACAAAACCCAAAACAGTGTACGATTTTTTATTTTATCGTATAGCACCATCGTTAAAATACCCAGCATAATTGAAAACATGATATTGAACTGAAATAGCCCGAATGTGAGCATATAAAACGGAATAGAAACTACACCAAACAGGAAAAGTCTAAGCAAATATTTCTTTAAGTTGGATGTGTGCTTGTATCCTTCTACCACAAAATATGCCATGATGGGATATGTCAACCCGCCAGCACCCATCATGGGAATCATCAGCCATAAAGGAATAACCTCTGCCCATGCCCACGCCATATGACTTGTAATCATCCCAATGATGGCCACCCATTTTAACCGAAAAGCGTTTAAGCGTAACATAATGCACCTCACTTGGAATTAATATAATTTAGTATAACACCAGAAATAAAAACACAATAGTGACATTTGTCACTATTGTTGCATATGTTCTATTGTTGTGATATAATCATCAGAAAAAATGGGAGATTATATGGAAAAATTAACTAAACCTGTGCTTTATGAACGCACAAAGGAGAAATTTTGGACAGACCCGTATATTGCGGAACAAATGTTGGAAGCCCACCTTAACCCAAGCCACGATGCCGCCAGTCGTAAACCTCAATTTATAAGTGATTGTGCTGATTGGTTGGTATCTATTTTGCCGAAAGGTTCTAATTTGTTAGACATTGGTTGCGGTCCAGGGCTTTATACTAAAGAGTTTGCAAAAAGAGGATTAAAAGTTACAGGGCTGGACTTTTCTGAAAATTCTATCGCCTACGCACGTAAGCATGACCCCGACAGCAAATATTTGGTGTCGGATTACTTGGAGCTTGCTTTTGAAAATCAATTTGATGCGATAACCCTGATTTATTGTGATTATGGTGCGTTGATACCAGAAGAACGCCAAAACTTGTTGGGACGTATTAATAAAGCGTTAAAGCCTGGCGGGTTGTTTGTTTTAGACGTGTTTACGCCCAAAAGTGGGACGGACAGCCAAACCACCACAGAATATCCAGATGGTGGATTTTTCAGTCCAAATCCGCACACTTGCCACGCCGCTACATTCTTTTATGACGACTTGGCAAAAGCGACCAAATACACCATTGTTGAGGGTCATAACATTCGTACATTCAACTTGTGGGATTGTTTCTTCACCCCCCAGACCCTATCTGATGAGGTAGCAACCCACGGTTTTACAATAAAAAATGTTTACGCTGATTTTACAGGCAATCCATTTACAAAAGAAAGCGAAACCATCTGTGCGGTTCTTGTCAAAAATTTCATATAAAATAAGGTTGACATAATTTTATTTGTATGTTATGATGGTAAACGTATTTAATTTATTTCGAAAGAAGGAATGTTTTGTGAGTGCTAATTTGGTATCGGTGTTTGTAATCTAAAAACCGAATACTAAGGTGCAAAAGTAAAATAATGGGCTGTTTGCCTGTTCTTTGTGCCGTCAAATTAGTAGCCTTTTTAATACTACCATCTGCATGGGGTGCGATAAGGTCGTATCCTTTTTGTGTTGCGACGCTTTTTACCGCAGATAAGTA
The DNA here is from genome assembly GCA_009780485.1 of Defluviitaleaceae bacterium. Lineage (GTDB taxonomy): Bacteria > Bacillota > Clostridia > Lachnospirales > WRAX01 > WRAX01. The sequence continues at coordinate 26,695 of WQZZ01000007.1, forward strand.
GCCTTTCCTAAGGGTCTACTTGTCTGCGGTATTTTTGTGCCTAAAAATGCGAAAAATAAAAAACACATTTGTGAAGGAGTTAAAAACCATGAACCATTTTGAAACCCTTGAATTTTACACTATTCTAAGTAAATTATCAGACTGTGCTGTTTCGGCTGTTGCAAAAGAGCGTTGTTTGTCAATTGAGCCAGCCACAACCATCGAGGAAGCCACACGACTTTTAAGCCAGACAACCGAGGCACGGAAGATTATGGAGCAGGCAGGAAGCCCACCCATTGCGGTAATGTCTGACCTAGAGAAGATAATAACCCTGCTAAAGGCAGACGCAATGCTGACGCCAGACAATATTGGCAATGTTGTGCAATTTCTTGCGTCATGCACCCGCTTAAAATCTTATTTGAAAAGGGCAGAAGCCACAGGGGCTGACATTGCTTTTTACGGCAATTCCATGATAGATTTGTCTGATTTGGAAGATGAAATTAATCGTTGCCTGCATAACGGACGCATTGACGACAGGGCAACATCCAATCTACACGACATACGCCGTGGAATTGAGCGTAAAGGCGAGCAAATTAAAACCAAAATAGAAGCCTTGGTAAAAACCAACAGGGAATACTGTGCGGAAGGTTTTGCGGCAAAGCGTAACGGCAGATACACAATGCCTGTTTTGAAAAAATACAAAAACAAAGTGTCTGGCACATTGGTAGAAATGTCCAACACTGGCGAAACCTATTATATCGAGCCTTCTGCGGTGTCCAAATTGCAAAACGAGCTGGATATGTTGCTTATCGAAGAAGATAACGAGGTACGCACCATACTATACACCCTGACCGCCATGATTGACGATAACCTAACTTCCATAAAAATAAACATGGAAGCCATGGAGGTTTTGGACTTTGTTTTTGCCAAGGCGAAGTTAAGCATATCCATGAAAGCCACCGAAATAAGACTGACAGAGGAGAGAGATATTAGGCTATTGTCTGCAAAACACCCACTTTTGGGACAGTCTAGTATGCCACCTGTACCTTTGGATTTTGCACTGGGAAATTCCACTAGAGGTATAGTCATAACGGGTCCAAACACAGGCGGTAAAACCGTTGCAATTAAAACCGTTGGGCTGTTGTCCCTGATGACACAAAGCGGACTGCACATTCCCGCTGATAAATCCAGCAGTATGTGTGTGTTCGACAATGTTTGGTGCGATATTGGGGACGGGCAAAGCATATCCCAAAACCTATCAACCTTTTCATCACACATGACCAACATTATTGATGTTTTAGGGCGTGTAACCCCTAATTCCTTGGTTTTGTTTGACGAGCTAGGTTCAGGCACAGACCCTGCCGAGGGCATGGGCATCGCAACCGCCATTTTAGAGGAACTGCTGGCGAGCGACTGCCTATTTACCGTAACGACCCACTATCCAGAAATTAAGGAATTTGCCACACGCACAGAGGGCGTTATTAACGCACGCATGGCTTTTGACCGTGAAAGCCTAATGCCTCTTTACAAACTGGAAATAGGGGAGGCGGGGGAAAGTTGTGCTTTACACATAGCACAAAGGCTAGGTATGCCCGAACATTTGTTAGAAAGGGCGAGGAAAATAACTTATTCTGGGATTGACACCCCTTCCATTTCTGCGAAACCTATAGAAAACACCATAGTTACAGTCACGCCTTTGGAATTGAAAGCAGAGCCTGAAAAAGACACAACCCCATCCCGAAGTCAAAGCTTCAACATTGGTGACAGCGTAACGGTATACCCTCAAAAAGAAATTGGGATTGTTTATCAGCGTGCCAATAGCGTAGGGGAGATAGGCGTGCAAGTGAAGGGCAAGAAGAAGCTGGTAAACCACAAACGCATCAAACTGAAGGTTGCTGCCTCTGAACTTTACCCAGACGATTATGATATGTCTATCGTGTTTGACACCGTGGAAAACCGCAAGGCAAGTCACTTGATGGGCAAAAGGCACGTGGAAGGCAACACGGTTATCATAAAAGAAGGCAAATAACCTGTACGGTGGGGGGCTTCCCCTGCCGTACATTTTTTTGTCAAAATAACTTGACAAACTTCGCTGGCGGTGTTACAATACCCACAGTGTCCATCTCGAAAAGCATGGGTGGCTTGGTATAAAAAAACACGTTGGGTGGTCTATGACTTGAAACCTCAAACCACCCAACGTGCCACCAAGCCGTAAAAACGACCTAGTGATATTTTACCTCACCTAGGCTTATTAGTCAACCACTAAAATTTCCAAATTCGCCTTTACTGACTTTAACCGCATTGCTTCCAAAGCTTTGGCGGTTTTTTGTTGCGTTTGTCCTTGTGGCGTGGTATAATTGCCAAAGGAAAATAACAATAAAACTTAGGAGGAAATGCGAAATGGAGAATTTAGGACAACATAGAAGAACTTGTATGTGTGGCGAATTTGGCGGGGTTTCTGCTGGTGAAAGCGTCACTGCGATGGGCTGGGTAAACCGTGTGCGTAAGCTTGGGCAATTGGTTTTTATTACTTTGCGTGACCACACAGGGCTTGTGCAGATTGCCCTTGACGAAAATGTGGATGGGGGGCTTTTTGCCAAAGCCGAAAGCCTTAAAAGTGAGTATGTGATTGCGGTGGAGGGTAAGGTTGCACTGCGTCGTGAAAAGGACATTAACCCCGATATGGCAACGGGTAAAATTGAGATTATTGCTGAAAATTTGGTGGTTTTGTCTGCCGCTGCTTTGACCCCTTTTCAGGTGGGGGATGAAAATGTTTCAGAAGCCTTGCGGATGAAGCATCGTTATTTGGATTTGCGTAGGGATGGCTTGCAAAACAACCTGCGTTTGCGTCATAAAATCGCCCAGTCTGTGCGTAACTTTTTGTCAAACCAAGGTTTTGTGGAGGTGGAAACGCCAATTCTTACTAATTCTGCCCCAGAAGGTGCAAGGGATTATCTTGTGCCAAGCCGTGTGCAACCTGGCAAATTTTATGCTCTGCCCCAGTCCCCACAGGTGTTGAAGCAGATTTTGATGGCTTCCAGCGTTGATAAATACTTCCAAATTGCAAAATGTTTGCGGGATGAGGACTTGCGTGCAGACCGCCAGCCAGAATTTACACAAATTGACATAGAGCAGTCCTTTATCGACCAAGAAGATGTTTTGACATTGACGGAGGGGCTTGTTTCCACAGCTTTCAAGGAAGCGGCAGGGATTGATTTGCCAACTCCATTCCCACGTATGCGTTATGAAGAAGCAATGTCAAGATTTGGAAGTGACAAGCCTGACACACGCTTTGGACTGGAGCTTGTGGACATTTCCCGTGTGGTTGCTGGGTCAGAATTTGCCGTGTTTCAAGGGGCTTTGGACGCTGGCGGTTCTGTCCGTGGCATAAACGCCAAAAACTGCGGACACCTCTCCCGCAAGCAGATTGACGCACTTATCGAATATGTGAAAACCTACAAAGCCAAGGGTTTGGCGTGGATACAGCTAAATAACGGTGAAATGAAAACCACTATCAGTAAATTTTTTACCGAGGATAAACTGACAGAAATTATAAACGCTTTTGACGGCAAGGATGGCGACTTAATTCTAATTTGTGCCGACCAAGATAATATTGTTTTTGATGCCCTAGGTGCTTTACGACAGGAAATTGCCCGCCGTGAAAACCTCATTCCCGAAAACACTTACAATCCCCTATGGATTGTGGAATTTCCCCTGCTTACTTGGGACGAGGACGATAAGCGTTATTACGCCGTCCATCACCCATTCACAGCCCCAATGGACGAGGATTTGCACCTGTTGGAAACCGACCCTAAAAAAGCAAGAAGCAAACAACATGACCTAGTGATGAATGGCTATGAAGCGGGCGGTGGCTCAATCCGTATTCACAGCGAAGCTATACAACAAAAAATGTTTGAGGTTCTGAGCTATTCACAAGAGGAAGCTTATGCCAACTTCTCCCATCTGCTGGAAGCCTTCAAATACGGAACGCCCCCACATGGTGGCATTGCACTTGGTCTTGACCGCTTAACGATGCTAATGGCAAACACGGATAATATCAGAAATGTGGTCGCCTTCCCCAAACAACAGGACGGCTCTTGCCCCATGACAGGCGCACCAAATGCCGTTTTCCCTGCCCAACTAGAAGAACTTAAAATCATAATCAAGGAATAAAGCGAGGAAAAGAAATGGACCGCAAAATCAAAGCCTTAGTTTTAAGCCTAGCCGTTGTGCTGGGCGTTTTGCTTGGTTTGCATACCATGGCAACGCCCAGCGTCGTCCCTGCCACTTCCGACCAGTTTTCAGCAGAGCGGATGGTGCATCACCTAAACACAATTGCAGCCGAACAGCGCTCAGAGCTACAATTTGAACGGCGAATGTATGTGCGTGACTATATAATAGATGTTATGGAAGGCTTTGGCTTAATGGCAGAGGTTGATGGTTTTTATGTGGAGATTGTAACCTATGCCGACCATGTTCAGCGTATTGGGCAAATAATGGGTTGGTCTGGCAACTGGTCAGTTGGCTGGCAAAGTTGGCATGATGACTTGGAAGGTATGAAATTCCACGGTAGCAACATATTGTTTCGACAACAAGGGCGAAGCGATACGGCAATTATGCTTATTGCCCACTTAGATTCCGCTGGGCTAAACACATTTTTAGAGCCAGGTAGCAATACATATTCCCCAGGTGCGGCTGACGCTGGTTATGGCATAGTCACAATGCTTGAAATTGCCCGCTATTTTTCTGGCGAGGACTTGGAAAATAGCATATACTTTCTGTTTACAGACCTGCATGAAATGGGTTTACTTGGGGCTGCCCAAGCACTGGAAAACATGGACTTTTCCAATGTCAGCATGATTTTGAACCTTGAAGCAAGGGGAATTCGTGGACCCGTCCATATGTTTGAAGCACAGGTAGGAACTGGGGATTTGGAAGCCATGAGGTTTTTTAGAAGGGCGTTAAACGCAACCAACGCACAGCCCATGTCCTATTCTCTTGCAACCGCTGTTTACAACACGATGCCAAATAATACAGACCTAACCCTATTTTTTAGAAGTGGTTTTTATGGGATGAATTTTGCACCAATCGACAATTTACACCATTACCACACCCCAGACGATAGTTTGGAATACATATCACCAACAACAATGCAACATTATGTAAATACAATAGGTGCATTGGTTAATGAATTTGTAACAAACCCTAGATATAGCGACCCCAATGCTTTGCGTTCCGACAGTGCAGGGGTGTATTTTCCTTTGCCGTTTCAAATTTTGGTGCTGTATTCAGAAACAACAGCTCTAATTTTAGGTATTGCGATGTTTGTTGCCGTGGTGGCTGTAACCTTCTTTTTGAGGACTAAGGGCAAGTTGGAACTTCGTAAAGTGGCTTGCTGGATGGCTGTTTTGGTTGGGGCTGTGGTGCTTTCTGGGGCTTTGGGGTATGTGGTATCATTGATTTCTGGTATACCGTTTTTATTTGCCTTTATGCCCCGTGTCCACGAAATGCCCATTGCGTTTGCAAGTGTTGTGGTTTCAATTGCGGGCTTTTGGTTGGCTCATCGCCTGTTTGTCAAAAAGTTTAATTCTAAAGAAATGGTGGTGGGCGGTTTAGTTTTGCTGGCTTTGTGTAACTTGGTTTTGCAATTTGTGTTGGTGGAAGCCACCTTCGTAACCCTTGTTCCTTTGGTAGTAACTTTTGCTGGCTTTGCCTTGTCCTATTTGGGAGAAGTGAAGGGTAAGCCGTGGTTGATTGCCACAGGGTTAGCCGTTCCTGTTATGTTAGTTACAATGCTTCTTGTGCCAATTGTCGTAACCGTAACCTTTGCCATCACCCTTGGCGGTCTGGCGGTTGTCACGGTCTTTGGTGTTCTGGTTTTTGTGGCTTTGCCAGCACTATGTTTTGAAAATGAAAGACACCGATAACGATACCAACTAAAAAACAAGCGGTTGCCCAATGCGGGCAACCGCTTGTTTTTTAGTTGGTAACAGACAAAATCGCATGGGGGTTTATAACATTGTCGTCATGCCTTACGTTAAATGTCATGTGATAGCCAAGCCCGCCCGCAAAAATACTGGGACTGCCCACATTGCCGATAATTTGCCCACGGTTAACCACATCCCCAGCTGCCACATTAATATCTTCGGCAAGCTGACGGTATGTAGTTGTCCAACCATTGCCATGGTCAATTACCACAACTTTTCCAAATTGGGGGGTCATATCTACTTGACGCACACGACCGTCAGCGGCGGCACGTACCACATCGCCTTGGTTTGCACCAATAGAGATGCCGTCATTGACACGCCATTGGTCTAGCGTGGGGTCAAATACATGAGAGTCCATGGAGAAGTCCATTACAATGTCGCCAACCACAGGCCAGTGCATATCGTCATTGTCGGTGAATGCTGTGAAGTTTTGTCCAGCGTGGTCAAAAACCTGTTGGATATTAAAGTCGTCGAAGCCTTGACCAATTACATTCAACGCTTCTAGGTCCTGCTCGTCCCAGTTTTCAAAAACCACATCCAACAATTCTTGAAGGGTAATTGGCTGTTGACCTTCACTTGGGGGCTGACCCTGCTCTGTCGGTACATTTTGTGCTGGCGGGGTCGCCTGTGCCTCTTGGTTGGGTTGCTGCTGACCAGGTTGACCAGTCGGCTGATTTTGTTGCGGTTGCCCCTGTTGGTTTTGCTGGTTAGTAGCAGGTTGTTGCTGCTGTGCTGGGGCTGGTTGTCCTTCTACAGCATCTGGCAAAGGCACAGCTTCCACAGGTGGTCGCTGTTCTTGACCAGGCTGTGTGTGTGGTTGCGTTGGGGTTTGATGCCCGTTTTGGTAGGGTTGGACAGGCTCTGCCGCTTGGCGTTGGTCTGGACGTGGAATGTTGACCACGGGTCGTTCGCCAGCTCCGCTTACGGTTAAGCTTTCTTCCTCATAACGGGCAGAAACAGGCACTGTGTCGTAATTACCTGTTAAATCTGGGCTAAGTAGGCTGTTGTATCCAATTGCAACTGCCAGCACCAAAATCCCCGCAAGGCCGCTATACATGGCAATATAGAAGCCCTTTCCTCTTACTTTTGTGTTGTTTGGTTTGTTTGCCATATCTTGTAAACACCTCCGTGACTTATTATTGCCCTGCCGTGGATTTTATTATTCCCAAATTATAAAATTTTTTCCAATAATTTTTATTTGCCCGAAACATATTAACTTTGTTATTGTTACTTTTTGCTAAATGTGATAAAATATACTCATCATACTTAGATTTAAGGAGAAAAATATGCTTTTGTCCATTGGCATGATTGTAAAAAACGAAGAAAAATATCTACGTAAATGTTTAGAGGGTCTAAAGCCCATTCTGGATAATGTTAGCAGTGAGTTAATTATTTTCGACACAGGTTCAACTGACAAAACCATTGAAATTGCAAAGGGTTTTACAGACAAGGTTTTTGAAGTGGAATGGCGTAACGACTTTGCCCACGCAAGAAACCAAACCCTAGCAAAGTCAACGGGTAAGTGGTATATGTTTTTGGATGCAGATGAAATTTTTGTTGACACGGATGAAATTATCCACTTCTTTAATAGTGGGGAGTTTCGTGAATATAAGTCGGCATCATTTGTGTTAAAAAACCTTGTAGCCGATGGTAAAAGTCCGAGTACATCTGAAGCAACTAGGCTGGTTCAAAAAAGCGAGGAAACGATTTTTGTTGGCAAAATACATGAAATGTTACAACCGCTTTTGTCACCAGTCAAACGCACCAAAAGCATAGCCAACCATTATGGTTACTTTTTTGAAACAGAAGAGGAACGAAACCGAAAAACCAACAGAAACTTACCCCTTTTGCTGGAGGTTTATGCAAGTCAGGATGAGAAACATCCCTTGACTATCATTCAAATCGCAAACGAATATCGCAACATATCTAATCTTGATGAAATGGATAAATTTGTGGATGAAGGACTTGAGCTTGTAGGGAGAAAACCAAGTGATATTTTCTACCACGCTTTTGTTGCTTATAAAGCAGAAATTCTTTTTAGGCAGGAAAATTGGGATGGGGTCATAAATTGTGTCCGTGATTACTTTGACGGATTATCAGAGTTTTATCGAAGTTCTATTGCGATGTGGTTTTTTCAAGCAAATGCTTTTGCAAGGCTTGGAAATTACAAAGAAGCAGGCGATGCGAGTGTTAAGTCATTCAAACTTTTTGAAAAAAATAAAAGGGATGGACTTAGAGCCACGCATAGCATCAGCGTTTCATTATCAGACCAATACCTTACAGACGAACACTTGCATAGGAAGGGCATAGTTGGAAATTACCTACTTGCAAAAGAATTTGACACAGCATTTGAATGGATGAACGCAGAAATAGGAAATATCCGAGAATACTTCCTTATTTTTATTGAGTATGCTTTCAAAAACGAAGGCGATGGTCTTACTGACTTGTACGCCTATATCATAAAACGAACAGATGGAGAAAAATATTCCAAAATCCTCATTGACATTATTGAAGAAATAAGCACCAACAAAGATATTGAAATTGCAATAGCAAAGATTTTTGTAGAAAGCAAAGAACTAGCCGATTGCCAAAGTGAATTTATGCAGTTGCAAAGATTGCGTGCTGGAGAGATGGTTGACACACCATCGCCTAATCAAACCGAAGCCCAGAACATTCAGATGCAAATTGAACAACAAATTGCAGGTTTTAAGTCTGCTATTTATGAGATGATTAACACAGGGCTTTTAAGCCAAGCCACAGACATGTTGAATGTGCTTGAGGGACTTGTGCCAGATGACTCAGACATAAAAATTATTCGCAAGGCTATCAACGATACCCATTAAGTTTGAGGGGATTTGAAAAAATCCTCTTTTTTCTTGCGTTATTTTTGCGAAAGAGTTATAATAGAATTATAAAATTTCGGAACAGGGAGGTAACACAAATGGAACAAATTGTAAAAGACTTTAATGCCCACATGGACAAAATTCGTATGTATGGGCAACTTATGGGCGTTTCTGGTTTTGATGCCAACACAATCGCCCCTAAGGCAGGGGTTGCTGTTCGTGCTAAGCGGGATGGCTTTTTTTCGGAAAAGATATTCCTTATGACTACATCTGATGAGATGAAGGGGTATTTGGAAGGGCTTGCAACAATGGTTGACAAACTTGACCCAATCACTGTTGCTCGCTACAAAAAAGCTAAGAAAAATTTTGACAAAAACACGAAAATTCCTAGCCAGTTGGTGAAGGAGTTTAGCGAACTGCGTGCAAAGGCTCATGTTGTGTGGCAGGATGCTCGCAAAAACGATGATTTTGCGTCCTTTGCCCCTGTATTGGAGCAGATTGTTGCGAAAAGCAAGGAAGTGGCTGGTTATCGTTTAGAGGAAGGTCAGTCGGTTTACGATATGATGCTGGATGATTATGAAGAAGGTATGAACATGGAGATTTACGACAAGTTTTTCGCACAGGTGCGGGAGGTTGTTGTACCTTTGCTAAAGGCTGTTGTTGGTTCTAATAAGCAGATTGATGCAAACTTTATGAAAGCCCCAGTTGAAAAGGCAATGCAGGAGAAAATCTCTGACTTTGCTGCTGAAAAGATTGGTTACGACATGGAGAGAGGTTATATCACAGAGTCTACCCATCCGTTCTGCTCTGGCACGCATAAAACCGACATCCGTATCACAACCAGATATGACGAGCGTGATTTTGTGTCAAGCTTTTACAGCATTTTGCATGAGTGTGGTCATGCCATTTATGAGCAAAGTACTTGCGATAGCATTGCAGAAACGGAGCTGTCCCGTGGGGCATCTATGGGCATACATGAGTCTCAAAGCCGTTTCTACGAAAATGTAATTGGCAGAAGCCGTGGTTTTTGGAATTATATCACAGAAGAATTAAAGGGCTATCTGCCAAAGAGTTTTGGGGCAATTACTCCAGAACAGTTTTATGAGGCGGTGAACCAAGCTGGCCCATCTCTTATACGTGTGGAAGCGGACGAACTTACATATTCACTACACATTATGATTCGTTATGAAATTGAGCGGATGCTGTTTGTGGACAATTTACCTGTTAGTGAGCTTCCAAGGGTTTGGAATGAGAAGTATCAAGAGTACTTAGGCATCACCCCGCCAAATAACACCCTTGGCGTGTTGCAAGACATCCATTGGTCCATGGGTGCTTTTGGATACTTCCCAACATACGCCCTTGGCACGGCATATGCCAGCCAGTTCGTTGCAGAAATGAAAAAAGACCTTGACTTTGATGGTTTGATTGTCAAAGGTGACTTTGCCAAGATAACCGCTTGGATGACGGATAAAATCCACCGCCATGGCTCTATGTACGCCCCAGCGGAGATTTTGCAACAGGTTTGTGGTGGCGGTCTGGATGCCAGCCATTACACAACATACCTAAAGGATAAATTTGAAGCACTATACGAAGTTAAAATATAAAACTAATGGCAGCATTTTGGAGGAAGACTTAATGCAAGAAGTTATCCTTGTCGCCATCACCCCTGACTTATGGCACAAGTTCCACAAAAGCTATATTGTCGACCCTGCAATGTCTGACATACCCTACACCTATAACTATGAAAAATGTCATAAGCATTATATCTCACGAATATCCGACCCCAAAAGGCGGGAGTTTGCCATTATGTCAGACAGTGAGTTGGTTGGGTTAATTGGGCTTAAACGTATTAACGAAGAAAGTGGTCAAGCCGAATTTGGTATAGCCCTAGTGGATGATTCGGTAAAGGGTAGGGGTTTTGGCACTCGGGCTATAGGGCTTCTTATAAGTTATGCCAAGGATGAACTAAATCTGAACACCATTCTTGCTGATTCCGTTCACCGCAACACACGCAGTCAGCACGTTCTAGAAAAAAATGGTTTCGCCTATACCCACGAAGATACTAATTTTAAGTTTTACAAGCTAATCCTGTAAAATTGTTTTTGTTTAGGCGACTATATACAATTTTACACAAAGATTGGTAGGGGCGGGCATTGCCCGTCCCATTTATGTATACGATACCGTTCAGCTCTAAACGATAGTGCTAACAGAAATAGGACGGGCAATGCCCGCCCCTACCACGAAACAAACAAAAACACCGCAGAGAGTTAAACTTCTGCGGTGTTTTTGTTTATTCTTGCTCTTGCTCGGTTTCTTCGTCGGCTGTGATAATATGCTCCTCGCCTATCTTGGCAAGACCAACAACCCCAACCCCTTCTTCGAGGTTAATAAGCTTTACACCAATGCCAGAACGGCTAACAGTGCGTATGTCACTAACACGGATGCGGATTATAACACCATTGGAATTAATCAGCATCAATTCTTCGTTATCGGTTACACGGGTAACGCCCACCAGCTTACCTGTTTTTTCGTTGCACTTATAAGCAGTCAGACCTTTTCCTCGGCGACCTTGCACCCTAAATTCGTCAGGGTCAGTACATTTGCCGAAGCCTTTTTCCGATACAAACAGAAGCTTCATGCCATCACAGGTGCTTTCCGCCCCTATGATAAAGTCATCCTCATCAAGCACCATGGATAGGCGACCCGTGGCTGTCCGCTTGCCTTCTCGCACACTTTCTTCAGGGAAGCGCAAACCTTTACCCTTGCTACTAGCCATGAAAATGTCGGCATCGCCTGCGGTTTGGATAACCGACACAATAGAGTCGTCCTCTTTTAAGTTAAAGGCAATTACACCATTTTTATTTATTTTTTGGAACACCGATAGAGGTGTACGTTTAATAACAGCGGAGCGTGTAACCATCGTCAAATAACCTTCATCATAATTGCTGACAGGCATGGCGGCGGCGATGTTCTCGCCCTCGTTAAGTTTTAGTAGGTTTACAATCGCTGTACCCTTAGCAGAACGCCCAGTTTCAGCAATTTGGTAGGCACGCAGCTTGTATGCACGCCCCAAGGTGGTGATGAACAAAATATCGTCATGGGTGCTGGCAATGAACATTTTCTTAATCAAATCCTCATCACGGGTGGTAAGACCTAGCACGCCTTTTCCGCCACGGCTTTGGGTTTTGTAGGTGTCAAGGGTTGTGCGTTTTACATAATCCAGATGGGTTAGGGTGATAACGCACATTTCTTCGTCAATCAAATCCTCGATGTCGATGTCGCCCTCGTCCTGCAAAATTTGGGTGCGTCGCCCGTCGCCAAATTTATCACGGATAACTAAAATTTCGTCTTTTATAACGCCAAGCAATTTCAACTCGTCCGCTAGTATGGATTTTAGATATTCGATAAGTGCGGTTAGTTTGTCAAATTCATCTTGTAAACGCTCTCGTTCCATGCCAGACAAGGCACGTAGACGCATTTCCACAATTGCGTCGGCTTGGGCTTGGGTAAAACCAAAACGCTCCATAATTTCGGGCTTAGAACCGTCGTTGACACTTCTATGCTTGCGTATGATGGCGATAATTTCGTCAATAAAATCCAATGCTTTTAGGAAGCCCTCAACGATATGGATACGCTTTTCGGCTTTGTCCAAATCAAACTGGGTGCGGCGTGTTACCACTTCTTTTTGGTGGTCAAGATAATAAACCAGCATTTGCTTTAGGTTTAACACCTTTGGCTCGCCATTTACCAACGACAGCATATTAACGCCAAAACTTTCTTGCAACTGAGTGTATTTGTAAAGGGAATTTAGCACAACATGGGCGTTAGCATCCTTTTTAAGCTCTATAACAACACGAACACCGTTACGGTCACTTTCATCCCGAATGTCGCTGATACCTTCAATTTTCTTGTCTTTAACCAGCTCTGCAACCTTTTCCTGCATTTTGCCCTTGTTGACTTGATACGGCATTTGGGTGACAACAATCATCTCCCGCCCGCCAGGCATCTGTTCTACATCGCAAGTGGCACGCATTACAACACGCCCACGCCCTGTCATGTATGCGGATTTAATGCCGCTCATACCAAGGATGTTTGCACCCGTGGGAAAGTCAGGCCCTGTCACAATCCGCAACAGCTCCTCGATTTCTGTTTCCCTGCCTTCTTCAACATGGTTGTCAATAATTTTTATTACAGCGTCAACAACTTCCGTTAAATTGTGGGGCGGGATATTGGTTGCCATACCCACCGCAATCCCCGATGAGCCATTTACCAACAAATTGGGATAACGTGCAGGCAAAACACTAGGTTCCTTAAATTCTTCCGTATAGTTAGGAACAAAATCCACGGTGTTTTTGTCAATATCACTTATCATTTCCATGGAAATAGGCATTAGGCGGGCTTCCGTATAACGCTCCGCTGCCGCTTCGTCCCCGTCCATAGAACCAAAGTTACCATGCCCATCAACCAACATATAACGCAAAGAAAAATCCTGCGCCATACGCACCAAAGCATCGTAAATACTGGAGTTGCCGTGGGGATGGTATTTACCCATAACGTCACCCACAATACGGGCGCACTTTTTATATGGTTTGTTAGGCTCTAAACTCAACTCGTTCATAGAATACAAAATACGCCTATGTACAGGCTTTAGTCCATCCCGTACATCTGGCAACGCCCTTGCCACAATAACCGACATGGCATAGTCTATGTAAGACTTTTTCATCTCGTCTGCTATGTTGGTGGTTATTATTTTATCTGTTTTTTGGTTTTCGTCCATTTTTTACCTCTCGTCATTATATGGTTTGGTAGATTGCAGGTTTGTATCTAGGCTCGGGGATTTCGTCGCCCTCTGCTTCCGCTGTTTCAATCCAAATTTCAATAGCAATCATTACTTCACGCATCGCTTCCTCTTGGGTTTTACCAAAGGCGGAACAAGATTCTAAATCTGGAACATCTGCGATGTATCCACCATCGGCTTCGCTATAAAACACATTAATGTGGTATTTACGCATATTAATCCCTCGCTTCCAGTTGGTAT
>WQZZ01000008.1 GCA_009780485.1 Defluviitaleaceae bacterium
CTCATTTTTGACTGCATGGATTGAATGCAAGAGTGCATTTGCCTGGGTTGCGAGGGTATCTGGCTTGGTAATGTTAAAGAACCAGCTTGGTCTTGACTATATCACTACATGACCGAGTGACTGTTCGGGTAGCTGTGTAAAGTTTAGATATTTCTTTACCTGTAATTTGAGTTTGACCTTTTGTTTTGGGGTTGACTTTTGTTTTGGGGTTGAACTTCTGATTTTTTGCAAAGGGGTTGGTATTATATGGACAAATCTAGGAAAATAAAGTTTGCGATTGGCGGGGCGTTGATTGTTATTCTGGTGTTGTACAGTGTCGGTGTAGCTTCTCAGTTAATTTACGAATTATTATCATGGCTTGGCAGGGGCGGTGGTTTCGGAGGTTTCGGTGGTCTTGGACAAGAGTTGGCTGGTTTGGTGTCTGACGCAGTTGGGCTGGATGTCAACGGTGTAGATGTTAGCTATGGTATAGGTGCAGATGTGGCTATAAACACAGAAGCGGAAGCTGCTTTGTCGCACTCCCACACCATCGGCCATCCGCTACACGCTCTATCGGCACTGCTCAACACCCCATATAACCTATACGGTATTGTGTTCGTTGGTATCCTCACTGGTGTCATCATCATCTTCCTGCGAAAAAATAATACAGTTGACGGCATCATGGACAATGAACGCAATCTGGTTTACTCCGTTAAAGGCACTTACGGCACTGCAGGCTGGATGACCGATAAGGAATTACACGAGGAATTAGAAGTGACCAAGGACTTAAAGCGTGTCCGAGGTACTATTCTGGGTGAGATTGGCTCTGGTGTTGATAGGGGCAAGGTTGTGTGTGTTCCAGAAGATACTATGATGAACCGAAACGTGGCTGTGTACGGTGCGGCCGGCAGTATGAAGTCCCGTGCCTATGTTAGAAACATGGTTTTTCAAAGTGTTCGTAGGGGAGAGTCGCTAATCGTGACGGATCCTAAAGGCTTATAATAATAAAGTCCCAATAACCCCAACTTCTTTCACCATACAAAAACTAGATAAAACTGGGCTGTATAGCCACTTACATTCAAAACACTAGAGTGTTAAATGGTACAGCACAGTGCGTAATACACTTTTCGGATAGCCCCAAATACAATCCAAGGGTTTTCATGAATCAAGTTCAAGATATGGTGAAAAGTATTAAATCCAGAAGTCACGGGAAACTTTATTATGAATACATAAACCAGAAGGGAGCAACCCAATGAACAAAATCATAGCCATATACACCCGCCTATCAAATGATGATGAACGGCAAGGGGGTAGCAGTAACCGAAACAAAGGTCAAAACTACGGTAATATCAGTAGTCAAAGTAGCAATATTGGCACTGGCGACAGCAACAGCATCCAAAACCAAAAGAACCTCCTAGAAACCTACGCAATAAACCAAGGTCTTACCAACATCCGCCACTACAGTGATGACGGCATATCTGGCACAAGATGGGGTGAAGCCCGCCCTGCCTTTCATCAACTAACAGAAGATGTAGAAAAAGGCGATATATCCATGGTTTTAGTCAAGGATATGTCTAGGGTTGGTCGTGACCTAATACGTGTTAGCCTGTTTTTAGAAGAACTTGCTGAAAGAGATATAAGGCTAGTAGCAGTAGCAGAGGGTATAGACACAAGTGCGGGTATAGACGATTTTATACTCCCCATCAAAAATATGTTCAACGAATTTCACTCAAAAGACACCAGCCGAAAGATAAACGCTGTTTTTCAAGCTAAGATGGACGAGGGCAAGCGGATGAGTGGTGCTGTGCCATATGGATATAAAGCCAACAATGGTGACATCAACGACTTGGTTATAGACGAAGAAGCAGCAACAGTTTTAAGACGTGCTTATAACCTAGTCATACAAGGACACACGGTAAGCAGAATAGCACGAACGCTCGAAGAAGATAAAATCCCCACCCCAAGCTATCATCTCCACGAAAAGGGCTTATCCAGCAGAGCAGTCAAAAACCTAGATGGCAAATACGCTTGGAATATAACATCCCTAATGAGAAACCTACGTGACCCCATCAACAAAGGTACATTGGTACTCGGCAAAACAAAGTGGATTAAGAAAGGTAAAACCCGCAAACTCATTCATCTACCACAATCTGAATGGCGACAATTCCATAACCATGTTCCAGCCATAGTAGATGAACAAACATGGGACAAAGCACAAGAACTACTAAAAAGAAAACGCAGACCAAAGAAACACGAAATCACACCACGCCCCCTGTCGGGTTATCTGTATTGTGCTGATTGTAATTCGGTTATGAACTTAAAGTCCAGTTCCTACACAAAAAAGAGTGGTAACAAAGATGAAAATGTGCGGTATATCTGCTCAAATAATCGTGTTAGAGGCAAGGAAGTTTGTAGTATTAATTCAATAAACTACAATGATATTGAATATTTGGTGTTGTATAATATTCGTTTGCTTTGTGCTTATGCTAGGTATCAAGGTAATCAAAGTAGCGAGGGTGATAAAGGTAATAATGGCAACAACTTTATGGGAGAACTCGAAAAATATGCTGATGACTTCAACATAACCTTGATAGATACCGCCAAAAGCAAGGCAAACACAGCAAAAAAGCGACACACAGAATTAGACGAGCTAATAACAAGCCTATACCCCAACATGGTAAAAGGGTTAGTTTCGGAAGCTTTGTACAAAAAACTAATGGATGAATACGTAACAGAACAAACCAACCTTGACAACCAAATATCAGGGCTAGAACAAGAAATCCACAACCTAGAACAACGCAACCTTGAAATGGATAACTTCATTACCCTCATCCACAAAGAACTTGACCTATCAGAACTAACAACAGAATTAGTCGTATCTTTTCTTGACAAGATTATCGTACACAAAAGACCCGAAAAACGCAGTCCCATCCGTGATGTTGATATTTATTTTAAGTTTGTGGGTGATATTTCTAATATCGCCAGCATAGCAAACGCAACCAATGCTACTAACACAGCCAATACCAATAACGCAGCTAATACAAACAATGCAACCAATTCAACAAACACAACTAATACCAATAATACCAATAATAGCAATACTGATGTTGCTGATATTACTACGGTCAATGCTACCACTACAACCACCACCGCTACAAACCTAGCACTTACTGAACTCCCCACCCCTACATTTATTGAACTCTCTACTCCCACCTTCACCGAACCCACCACCCCCACCTTTACCGAACTCGCCACCATTGACGGCTACTCCGAAACAAGACGCAAACAACTATCAGAAAAAGCCATCCTACGCCAACAACAAGCAGAAGCCAAAAAACCCCAAAAAGATAAGAAATACCAAGAACAACTAGCATACAACAGAGAGCTATACCAAAAACACCTATCGGGAACTTTGAACAATCAAGAACAATCCGACTGGGACAAACTCCGAGCATATCGCCAAACCCATTTGGAACGAATGACAGCCAAACGTGAGCAAGAACACCTAGAAGAAAGCACACGAGAACTAGCAAAAGACCCCAATTGGAGAAAAAGACCCTTGGGCATTGCTGAAATAAGAAAACTCATCAAAAACGGCTCACCTGTTACAAACGAGGAAGTCCAGCGACTTGAAACCTACAAAGCCCGAAAAGCTAAGTACGCAAGAGAAAGAAACGCCAGATTACGAGCTGACAAGGAATTACACCTAGCCCTTAACCCAGAATTACAACCACTACAAAAGCCATTCCAAAAAGATGTAATTGCCAAGCATAGGCAGGGCTTACCACTAACAGAAGAAGAACAAGCTATATTTGAAGTCTACAAAGAAAGGCAAAGAAAATACAATAGGCAGACATATCAAAAAGCTTTGCAAAACCCCGATATGTACAAGCAATACTATGGTCGGGATGTTCCGCAGAAACAGGTTGAAAGCGACACCAAGACCAATCACGAAGCTAAAATCAAACACAAAGCCAACAAAACCGAACATGAAGTCAGAACCGAGTATGAAGCCAAAACTGACAACAAAGACAAAGCTTACCACCAAGACAAAACCAACAACGAAGCTAAAACAAAGCACAAAACCCCAGAAATCCGCAAAAACGAGCAATTGAATGAGCCATTAGGACATTCAAATGAGCAATTATCCGACCGACCAGCGTAATAAGGCATCTAGCAACCACCCGCACAGTGGTTGCTATTTTTATTTCCAAAAACCTAATAAATACATTCCCGAAAACTTACACAAATACGCAGACACATAAAAATGATTGGAGGATTTTAACAAGCCATTGCGATTTTGTACTCCCCAAAAACCGTCCCACCACCAAAGTTTACCCTTGAAACCCACAGAAAAGTATGCTATAATACCACATGGAGGGATTACAAAATGACAAAACTAGAACATACTCTAACCAACGACATCTTGTGCAAATTACTATTTATAAAATATCCCGACCTACTCAAAAGGCTTGTGTCGGAGCTTTTAAGCATAAAATATAATGACATAACAGAAATTTATATGACCAATCCAGAAATGCCACCTGAAACCATAGGTGATAAATTTTGTAGACTGGACATCAACATGATGGTAAACGAAAAACAAGTAAGTCTTGAAATTCAAGTGGCACGGCAAAGTTATTACCCAATACGCAGTTTGTACTACTGGTCAAGAATGTTTTCAACTGCCCTAAAAGCAAGTGGAGAATACGCCACCCTGCCCCCGACAATCAGCATAAACATTATTGACTTTAACCAATTTGAAAACCCCAATAAATTTGAATGGGAATTTCAATTTAGAGAAACCCAGACCCACGAACTACTAACCGATAAAGCGACCATTCGCTTTTACGAGCTAAAGAAGTTACCGCCCTTAAAAGATGAGGATGGCGGTAAAGAACTATGGCTAAAGTTATTCAAAGCCAAGACCGAGGAAGATTTAGAAGAAATCGCAAAAATGGAGGTGCCAGTTATGAGTCAAGCGATAGCAGCATATCGCCATGTGGTGGCTACTGATGAATTTAAGGAAATAGAGCGTTTAAGGGCAAAAGCTAGGAGCGATGAAGCACAGGCTATGTATGATATAAATGAGCATTGGCGGGAGATTGTGGCGGATAAGGATGCGAAAATAGCCGAACTAGAAGCCCAATTAAAGAATCGTAATGTATAATTGCCAATAAATAAACGACAACAAAACGAGTTGCCACCCATTGCATGGTTGCTCGTTTTTTTGTTGTCAAAAATCGAATCTTATAAAAGGTAAGAAGGTTAATTATGCAACCACTCGCACAGTGGTTGCTGTTTTTATTTCCAAAAACTTGCATAAACATACAAAATGATTGGAGGATTTTAACAATGGAAGTTGTATCAACAGAAGCAATACCAACAACGGTATTACAAATACAATTGCCACCAACATCAACACCACCAACACAATCAAGAACCGAATTAAAACTCGGCAGAAAAGTATTTAGAGTAGCCATAAAATCCGACCCAACCGCCACCAACAACAAAACACTTAATGACTGCCTAACAGGGTTTCTCAAACAACGTATTTCAGCCTACCTCTCAAATCCAAAAGACCCTGCTGGCATATGGCTATCCAATCACAGAGCTAATTCCGAGGTTATTCACGGAGTTAATCATGAAGTTAATTCCAAGATTATTTCCAAAGTTAATCATGCGGTTATTCCCAAATACAACCTTACAAATGATAGCCACCCAAACCAAACACAACAACGCCCACCCCAAAACAAACCAAAACCACGCTCGCCCCCTCATCCATCAACACCACAGCCTTGACGATTGAGCAAGGTACGTATGATGATAGCCATGCTATCCCCATACACCTTGCGAGGGGTTGCTACGCCCCCTCGACCCCTGTTTAAGACCAGAAACCATAGCCCATAGGCTATCCAAAAACCAAAGCCATTTTACAGACCAACCGTCAAAAACCAAAGCCATTTTACAGACCAGTCATCAAAAGCCAACCCCTAAATCGAAAAAAGTTTAGGAGGAAAATTTTATGACCGCATAAAAATAATTGTAATAATGGATATACACCAAATTTAGATTTTGTAAAAGTTCATAAAAATCCTTATGGGACTTGCATATTGGTGAATTTTAATGTATAATGTCAAAATAAGCACTTGCAAAGGTTACAAGATTGGGGTGAAAATATGAAGCATAAGCAAGATACCAAAATGAGCAAAGAGCAGAAAATCAAGCACGTAAGAATTAAGCAAGGCATATCCCAAGAAACCCTTGGTAAAGGCATTGGTTCTTCAAAATCAAAAATAGGACGCATTGAATGTGAGAAAGACAAAAATCAAGATTCCAAATACACAGAAGATGAATTGCGTCTGGCAAAAGAATTTCTTGACATTGAAAACGCACCTTTCACAAATGAAGAACTTGATAATTTCAGAAAACGACTATACAGGTGGAATGACTTAACAAAAAACGGTCATCTGGTCGAAGCCAGAAACAGCCAGCAAGAATTTGAGGTTATAACCAAGCTTGACTTTGAAAAGGATTTGATTTTGCTTTACAAGATGTTTGAAGTTAGACTTTTGTTAAAGGAAAGAAATAATGCTCTTGCAGAAGAAATGTTGATGCTTTACAAACCTGAATTAGAAGAAGCGGATAGCGAAAACGGCTACCATTTCCATTACAACATGGGGTCGCTTTATATGTTAAAGTCGGACTTCGAGAGTGCTTTGGTCTTTTACCTAAAAGCTTATAGTCTTGAAGTTCATGCGTTTGAACGAGAAGTTTTTTTACAATTGAATATCGCCACTTGTTACTCAAAGTTAGGCAGGTACGTTTTTGCGATAACCTCCTTATTGGAAGCCGAGGACTCATTTAACCACGATAAAACTCATATAGCATGGACATACATAGATAACTTGCTTGCTTTGAATCATATTAGGATTGGGCAGATAGAGAAAGGAAGGAAACGCCTTCACGCTTCATTAGAGGAAGCGATTAGGATAAATGATACCGCCTGCATTGCCTATGTTTATCACAATCATGGCGTTGCTTGCTTTGTTGAAAATAAATACAAGGAAGCAATTGCGTACTTCGACAAAGCCTTTACATACTACAAAGATAACAACGCCTACTTTCTAGAATGTCACTACTACAAAATCCGTTGCACCATTGCAATGAGAAAAATATCTGATAGCAAAACACTTTTGCAAAATGCCGAAAAACTAGCAAAAGGAAACGACCATTACACCTTAATGCTAAAATCCCTAAATTCTCTACTGACTTTAAGCAACAAGAATTGCGTCCATTTTATACAGGAAACTACAATCCCATATCTGATTGATAAATACGAATATTTCAAGGCTTTGGATTTTTGCAAAGAGCTTGAAAAGGAATTTACGGGAAAAGAAGGTTACAAAGCAAAACTTGCCGAAATTGTATCGGTGATACGAGATACTCAATATAAAATAGCTTTTGGCGAGGAGGTGATTGTACAATGAAGAAAAAAATCATATGTGTTGCTCTAACTCTAGTGACAGTTTTCAGCATTAGTGTTGTTGCGACAGCAGAGGCTTGTGGCGCACAACCCTTCTCTGCACCAATCATCATCACACCAATCATTATTGCCCCAGACTTAGATACCGATAATTAATACTTAACAATTGTAAATGATGGCAACCCCCCCTTAGAACCGCTAAAATTGGCGGTTCTTTTTTGTTACTTGAAATACCCTGTACAGAAAATAACACCCATTTACTAAAAATATGGATTATTTACAAAAAAGACTTGCATTTAATACTGCAATTGGTTATAATTACAAAAAGACCATTTTAACTAATAAAATATATAAAAATTAAATACTTGTTTCCCATTTCGGGAATTGTTTCATGCCACTCTAATAAACATTGGGTTGGCTACGATAAACTTGGATTGACTGCACTAAAATCCAAGAAATTCACACTCACACTAAAGTTTAATAAAATAACAGCCTATAAATAGGTTTTATTTTGATACTCATTTACAAGCTGGTTGGGGACTAACAATCTAAACAAATCTCTAAATACCCTATTCAAGCCCAAATTCCAAAAGTAATTAAAATAAATATAATCATTAGGAGGACATTATGAACACTATTGTCAAGAAAGAAACAGAAAAAACACTAAGAAATTATGCCAATCTGGTAGTCAAAATCGGAGCAAACGTCCAAAAAGGACAGTTTGTAGTAATCACCAGCAAGGTGGATTGTGCGTACTTTGCAAGAATGGTGCAAGAATCTGCATTTGATGCTGGGGCTTGTGATGTGGCAATCAACTGGCATGATGAAAAATCAGCCCGAACCAAGTTTTTGAGAGCAGATGATGAAGTTTTTGACGAATATCCAGAGTGGATGGTAGACCGCCATAAGCAATGGGATGAAAAGGGTGCAGTTTACATAAGTATCATTTCAAATGACCCAGATAATTTTAATGGTGTTGACCCAAGCCGTTTAAGGCGTTTTAGCAAGTTGGCAAACTCAAAAAACAAGGCTCATTCAGATTTAACTATGGCTAACAAGTTGCGTTGGACGCTTTGTGCTGTGCCATCTCCAGAATGGGCTAAGAAGGTGTTTCCAGAACTTACAGAAGATGAAGCAATGGAGCGTTTATGGGATTGTATCATAAAGGCTTCTAGGGCTGATGGTGATGACCCTGTGGGGGAATGGAAGAAGCATAGAGAAAGCTTTGTAGACCGTGTGAGATACCTTAATGAACAGCAATTTGACTTAATTCGTTTTACAAACAGCCTTGGTACGGATATAACCCTTGGTATGCCAAAAGACCATGTTTGGAAAGGTGGCGGGAGTTTCGATAAGGACGGTATACCTTTTAATCCTAATATCCCAACGGAAGAAATATTTTCAGCACCAGACCGTATGCGGGTTGATGGGCGTGTGGTTGCGTCTTTGCCTTTGGCGTATCAAGGTAAGTTGGTTGAGGGTATAGACTTGACCTTTGAAAACGGAAAGATTGTTGATTTTAAGGCGAGCAGTAACCAAGAAACACTTGCCAATATAATAGAGATGGATGAGGGTAGCGGTAGATTGGGTGAGGTTGCATTAGTTCCTAGCTCATCTCCTATAAATAAGATGAAAACGCTGTTTTATAATACACTTTATGATGAAAATGCTTCTTGCCACTTAGCCATAGGAAAAGCGTATCCTAACAGCATAAAAGGCGGGGCTGACCTTTCTAGTGAGGAATTGCTGAATAGGGGTATCAACACGTCTTTGATTCATGTTGACTTTATGTTTGGCACAGCGGATATGAAGGTTGTTGGCATTAGGGCGGATGGTAGTGAGGTTGTTATTATTGAGGGTGGGGAATATGTTTTTTGATAATTCTGAAACGCTCACTTGACAGCCCTAAAATCTAAGGCGATGTATTTTAAGTTAAATTTCTGCCACAAAACATAGCGAAAATGACCACCATTTCTTGGATTTGGATGGTCATTTTAGTATGGCGAAATAAGACCTACTTATTAGCCCGTGAGCTATGCAAAAATAAAAATCATTTCACAGGAGGAAATTTTTATGACCCATCAAAACAATATCAATAATGGCTATACACATATCAGAGAAGTCCCGACAAATTCAAGTCTAGAAATAACAAACCTAAGACCATTAAACTCAAGACCGTCAAATATAGCACCACACCCAACTGTAACACCACAAAGACCACAAATACCAACACCACAGCCAGACCCACAATCAACCTCGAACACCGCAACACAAGCCGAGAACTTAATACCCACAGAAACCACCCTATCAGGAGTGACACCCGCTAAACCCGCCACCAAACCATCCACCCGCAAACGCTCACAACAAGTAATCCTTCGGGTAACGCCCATAGAAAAAGAAAATATCGACAAGAAAAAGTCCGCAACCAAGCACAAAAGCTATGCGGATTTTTTTATTGATACTATGTCTAGTAAGCGATATGTTACCGTTACTTCTCTTGATGCGGTCTTGACAGAGCTAAAGCATCAAGGTAACAACTTAAACCAACTGGCAACCGTTGCAAATGCTACAGGTTCTGTACATTTTGAAAATATCAATGCTACTTTGCGGGAGTATATCAGGGCATACCGCAATCTGGAGAAGTTGGCTAATGAGGTGCGTTATGGTAATGTTTAGGGGGTATGATGTAGCGACATTTAAGGTGGTGTGTTATGGTGGCGTTTAGAGAATGTGCCATAACGTCATTTGCGACAACGTTCAAGAAATTTGGTGTGTATGACATTGCAGAAGCATGGTATGTCGTGTATGACATTGGGGAGGTATGGTATGGCAATATTCAGCATCAAAGCACGAAAGAACGGCCCAAAGGCGGGTATTGACTACATAATCGACCCCAAGAAAGCCACTATCACCAGCACACAGTTTTTGGTGGATGACTTTGGCATTCGCTCGAATACCGCAGACAATCATGTAAATAACACAGCCCATGACAATCTAACCCACATTCACGCAAATCTTGCGGATAATCACGCAAATGTCACAACCAATAATAAAAAACTACCAGACAACCACAAAAACCTTAAAGTTGCCTATGATGAACACCCTAACAATAACATAGACATTGCAACCCATCACAGCAACCTTGCAGACAATCACAAAAAACTAGCAGACAACTACGCAAAGCAAATGAAATCCACAGCCCACCGCTTCGGTAAAAACAAAAAAGCTGGTGAGAGGACATACTACAGCATCATCATATCACCAAATCCCAATGATAATGCCACACCAGAACAATCCCACCAGTTAGCTAGGGAAATTGCAAGACGACTATTCCCGAAATATGAAGCTGTTATTGCTACCCATACCAATACAGATGATGTACATAGTCACATCATTCTGAATAGTGTCAACTTTGAGGATGGGAAGAAGTTACAAATATCAAGAAGCAAGAATGGCTTTGAGAAACACCATGGTTCGTATGGTTGGTATAAAGACCAAGTGCAGGATATAGCCGAGGAATTAGGACTTACCCCCACAGATTGGCGGGAGGACACTAGGACAAGACGCATTAAAGAGCGTGAGGGTGAGAAGTTAGGGTTAAAACCCGATTATTCCAGTCATTATGACCAACCCGACCACTACCGACAACCCGACCAGCACCAACCCTTACAGCCCACCCAGCCAAGCCATCACACCGAAAGAACTCATTCTACTCAACAAAACCAACCCGACCTTTCCAACCATCATAGTCAGTATCATCAACTGGACTATAGCTACCAGAATGGTCAAAATAATCAGCGAAACCAGCATTGCCAAAACAACCCCAAAATCCAACATCACAAGCGTAACCAACACACCCATCAAGAACAAGGCATAAAACTCCGTGCTGATGATACAGGGGTTGATTGGGGCGAATTATCATGGAAAGAAAACCTACGCCGTTGGATAGATGTAGCCAAGGAACAAACCGCAAGCCGTTCGGAGTTTGAAGCCTATCTCAAAGATAATGCTGGCATAACAATGCCTAGAAACACAGCGAAGACCGTGAGTTTTAAGCATCCATACCAAACGAAAAACGACACAAACAAAGCGAACTCCACAAATAACACAAACACAAAAAGTACCACAAATACCAATAACACCACAACCACAACCATCAGGGGCAACAAACTAGGCGACAACTACACCGCACAGGCAATAGACACCGCCCTAAAAATAACAGCCAAAAGGAGAAAATTCAACCATGAATATGAAACTACCAAACAAGCAAGAAACACCGCCACAAACCGCATCAACACCCCAGACCATACAGCACAAGATAATATTGGACGACTTGTCCATGAGAGTGCTAGAAACCTTAGAGAAGAACAGATTGCAAGACAGCGAAAACTTCGAGAACAGGCTAAACGAGATGCAGAAGCTACTCGCAGAGATGCAGAAGCAAAACAACAACCAAAACATCAACCTAAACAACAAAATTCGCCAATTACAGAGCCAAAACCACCTATTCAGCCAGACCGTGGCTGGGGTATTGGCAGATAGTGTGTCAGCTATAGAAGCGAATATCACACACCATGCCCAAAACACCATAGATACAGTAAGAGTAGATATGTTGACCGAAAACAAGAAAATCTTCAAAGACAATCAAAAAGCCTTTGAAGAAAGCCGAAAATCCCTCACCGAAAACCATGAACAAGTTAAAAAAGAACAATCCAATTACCTAAAAACAATAAAAACCCACCACACCGAAATATCCAAGAAGATGAAAGATTATTCTGTGGGTATTTCGTTATCAGGGTGGCTACTTGTCGCATTGGTTATCGCTATGATGGTGGCTGTTGCCACGACTAATCTTTGGAATGTGATTATAGCCCTACATTGGGGATGGTGGATTTTGATAATCATTGCTTTGGTTGGGGTTACTTGGTTGATTGTTTATTGTGTGAGGAATGAATAATCGGAAGCAACAATTCTTTATCCTTTAGCTATTTGGCACACGACCGTGTAATACTGGTGTTCTGCTATACAATGGACGGTTGTATGGTTTACCTACTTGACAAGATAATTTCTGGCTGTATAATTATATAAAGAATAAACACATTTTTTGTAACATTCTGTAAACGCTTTGTTTTATAACATTGAGGTGATAAAATGGCCATGTTTCATATAGGCACGCTTATTAAGGAGCAACGAACGGGCAGGGGCGCCACCCTTGACCAGCTATGCAAAGGTATTTGCCACCGTACAACCTTGATGCGGATTGAGGTCGGCGAACGCACACCTAACAATTTCGTTTTGGCGAAATTGTTAGAACGTCTAGGTTTTCATGCAGAAAGGTTTTATTTTAGCGGTCAAAGCGAAATAGAACTTCGCTTTTTTAATCTTTACTACGAGATAGAGGGTTGCATCATGGTAGGCGAACTTGCTGATGTCGCTACCAAAGTCTTCAAACTGGAGCAACTTCATCAAGAGATGAATCGAAGTGAAACGGAAAGCAAAATACGCCAACAAATGATTATGGTTATGAAATGTGCATTAGCCCAAAAGGAGAAAGAAGAAGCGTCCAAACGTATTGAGGACGCCAAAAATGCACTTGGATTGACATTAGGTTCATTTAATGAAGTTGATGTATCTAAGCTGATGATTTCGTATGATGAAATTTCGCTACTCAATATGCTGGCGGCGGCATATGGCGAAAACGGCGAAACGGATAGAGAAATAAATCTACTCTACCGAACAAAAGAAAGTATGGATAAATATCACATCGACGAATACGAAAAGTCGAGAGGGTACATATTGACACTTTTTAACTTGTCAACTGTTTTGGGATTTGCAGGGCGACACGAGGAATCTTTGGAAATAACTAATATTGCAATCAAATATTGTGTGATACACAGAAGACTCAACCTTCTCCCTGCCCTAAAATTTAACAAGGCTTGTTCATTACACTTTTTAGGTAGTGACGAAAACTATAGACGATTAGCCATCGAAGCCGTATACTCACTAAGAAATAACGAGCAGTATACAAGTGCAGCCAAGCGTAAAGAGTTCGCCGAAAGGGAAATGGGAATCGTATTCCCGTTTTGGTAATCATCGGGGTAACCTGCATTTTAGCTAGCAGTAGGTTTACTTATCAATAGGCTCTCTATCAATATATCGTGAACACCTTGCTTGTGATACCACCTCTTTGCACTCCTGTGACACTTCACAACACTTCGTTTCATTTGCAAAAATTTGCTTGCCTTGCACAGGTATAGACACCATGACGAGTAGGGTTAAAATTACAACGACTTTATGGCACTTGGTATTCGTTTTTGGGTTTTGAAAAAACTTCATAACAAATTCATCCTCTCTATAGAAAATACAGAATAACTCATATTTACCATGATTGTAACACGACCTTCCATTTTGTCAAGGTAGCATTTTAGGCAACAAGACACGAAGCTTGTTGCCTAAAATGCTACCTTGTTTTTTTCGACAGGAAGTGATATATTAAAAGCGGAAATACAATTGTCAGCCAATTATTGGCACTCTAAGGACAAGAAAGGAGGGTTAACGATGAGAATTTCAAATTTCAAAGCAGAAACAGTACGCACAGTAGTTTCGAGAGTGGCGGGTAGATGCAAAGTTGGAGATTGTGCGCAGCGAGCTGAGCAGATGTGCCTTCGCTAAGTAGATTTAGTATGTAGTGTGGCAGCACTCACTAAAAATGATGTACATATTTATATGTAGACATAGTGATGTGCTGCCCTACTACAAAAATAGAGGAGGGAAGCTTCATGGCTAGCTTTTGGATTAATTTGACAGATAATTGTAATCTCAATTGCTCCTATTGTTATCAAAAAGTGCGTAAGTACGGCAATATGACTTTGGAAACGGCAGGTCAGGTTGTGTCAATGATAAAAGAGCGGTGTAAGGTGGTCGGTGCTGAAACATTAAAGCTTACTTTTTTTGGAGGGGAACCTCTATTAAATTTTGATGCCCTTAAATACATCGTCGATTCTTTTTCGGACTTTGAGTTTCCAGCAACTTTCCTAATGACTTCAAACTTCTCGCTGGCTTCTGATGAAATCATAAATTTTCTTGTCAAACACGACTTTGGTATGATGATTAGTATTGATGGGGACGAAGATACGCAAGAACTCAATCGTTCATCAGCCGACAAAACTAAGAAACACAATACTTTTTCTTCACTCATTAATGCTATAAACAAATTGAATAAACTTGAGTATGGCGAAAATTTTCGTCTCGCAAAGGTTATCGCTTCAAACAGTGCCGCCAACCTGAAAAAAGACATAATATTTTTGAGCGAGCTTCACAAAGATATTGTTATTAATTTTGATAATAACGTCTATACAGATTGGGAAATAACACCTGAGGACGAGAGGGTTCTGAGAGAAGAACTTAAAAAGGCTTTCGAATGGTATCTAAATGATGGACGGACAAAAGGAGTACGTGTTGATTTTTTTGAAGCCTGCTTAGAAAATGTTGCTAATATGTTTATGTGCGGAAGTAGCACGAACTTGTCTAGTTGTTTGGGGATTGATAGTATCATGCCAACGTTTAGTCCAGACGGTGCCATTCATGCGTGTCATCTTTTGTTTGAGATGTTCGAAAACGAAGAAGGTCAAAAGACCACTGAAGAACTTATACATTTGTTGGAGCATAGTGAAGATTATGGAAAATTGAAAAATGAGCAACTTGCTGAAACGTTTAACGGGAGATTTAAGGCTGATACGTGTATTGCGTGTAGATATTTTCACTACTGTCGCTACGACTTTATAGATGATTGGGCTTCGGTCTGTTTTTATCGCCTGTACGGAGTTAATACAGGTATTGGTCACAGGAAATCAAATTTTACTTCATCTTTCTGTATCAATAGATTTATGAATGACTATATTTTTGAAGCCATCAATAATGGGGAGGTGGATATAAATGCTTTACTACAGCAATGATATAACTGCAAACATTGCACTAGACAACTTCATAAAGACGCAACTTAATAAAGATTCAATAATCAAAAACAACTTTGTTTATACAGATGTAACTGAGAAATGTATTGTTGATGCCGTGTCATACCTTAAAGATTACAACGATTATCTTTATTATCTATTGAACGATTTGACTGGTGTTTTCTTTAACTATGACATCTCACTAACAACATTTGATACTAGCCAAGATTTAGATTTGTCAACATTAAAACGATTTTCTTATGTAAAAGAGGGCTTTTTTTCTAAAGGAAATTGTGTGACGCTGTATTTCTCTTCTGACCACATATCAAATCCTTTGGATGTGCTTTATTCATTAAACAATATGCTAACATTGTCCTTTGAATATTTCGATGTAGTTATGGACTACCTGTTATTCGAGGACAAGATTGTATACTATATGCTATTTAGGTACAGCCTTTTATTGGAACCCAATTTAAGCGAAATTATGAAAATTAAAGACCTTATAAATGATTCTTTCGAATTGACTCATTGCAAAGACAAGGACAACATTTTTCCAATCATGCAAGTGAAATTTGAGAACGAACATATGTCTAGTTTCCCTGTTTTGAAAGTAGGAGACAGGCTTCTGTTCGAAGGCGTATCGCTACAATATCCATTATATCCTACATCGGACTGTAATTAATGTGAATAGAGTTATTTTATAACTTATTCTTAAAAACGTAGAGGTAGCCAAGGAGGTGCGAACATGAAAGACATCACCAAAATAATGCTTGGCAGTGTCGGAACGAAAGTCATGCTTATATTTTATGCCTTGCTATCAGTTGGTTCTGGGTTTTTAATTATACAAGGTAACGAAATGTTGAGAGGGGTTTTTGACAATTATTTACTAACACAAGTGTACGGTGTGTTCGGCTTCCGATTGGCGACCACCACTTCTGTGTTTCTGCTTATTTTTGGGGTACATATTTTGAGTGAGTTTCTTTTGCAACGCTTTACATGGGACGGACAAGCTCGCTTGGCAGAACATTATATGAGGGGGTTATTGCGTAGTAAATTTAGCTTTTTCACGAAGGAAGAACCTCCCAAGATTTGGAGTGACTTGACCACGGCAACACAAGGTACAGCACATCTTTATCAATCATTAGTTTCGACTTTCGATACATTTGTCAGGTTTGTTTTTTATGGAATTGTAGTGTTTAGCGTGGATTTTTACGCCGGTCTTTTTACATTGGTTGCATTACCCATATATTTTTTAGCTAACTGGGGTGCGCATAAAAGGTTTTATCCTATTCAAGAAAGAAGGATGAAGGCTATGGGTGAGTTGAGTGTGGCCGCTAACGAATCTTTCACGGACGTCGCCAATGTAAAGGCAAAAAATTCATATGACTTTTTTGTAGGACGTATCAACAAATCACAGCAAGTCACCTCTCGGTTGATGTGTAATTTTAATGTTTTGTATGCGTACATAAGCAATATATCGAATCTCGTCAGCATTATTGCCCCGCTTTTGATATTGTTTGGTGCCATGCAGTTTTCTGACACGCTGACTCTTGATGCTGGCGTTGTTCTGGTGCTTTACATAAATATCCCACTACTTTTGAGCAGTTTCCAAGGTTTTCACAATTTATATATAAATTACAAATCTAGAAAGCCTTTAGTCGAAAAACTTAAAAGCTTTGCGGACATCCCCGCAGAGCAAAGTGGAAGTACGACAATAAATACTTTTGAAAGTTTAAGCACATATGGTGTAAAAGTCAATTTTGAAGGTGAACGCAACGTCACCGTCCCCGATTTTACCATAGTAAAAGGTGAAAAGGTAATGTTTTCTGGGGAGAGTGGTGTAGGAAAGTCTACCATCTTTAATATAGTGATTGGATTGATTGAAGATTACGAAGGGGATATAACTATAAACGGCGTGAACCTGCGTGAAATCGACAAGGATTCACTTCGTGAAGTATTCGGTATAGCTTTCCAATCTGTAAATGTTATGACCCTCACATTGAAGGAAAACATTTTATTGGGAATAGAAAGTGATGACATTAACGAAATTATAAAACTTACAAACCTAAAAACCCAATTAGAAAGCAAATCAGAGCAAACCCTTAATAGTAAGGTGCTGTCGGGTGGGGAAAAATCCCGCCTTGGACTTGCCCAAATGCTGATTAGAAATCCCGAGGTCATATTTATTGACGAAACATTTTCCAGTCTGGATGAGGAGATGGAAAAACAGATAATCACAGGAGTGTTTGAAAAATACACCGACAAGACCATTATCTGCATTAACCATCGCAGCGGAAGTCGTGCCTTTTTTGAAAGAGTAATTGAGTTCAATTAAAGATGCAATAGAGCAATACTCAAAAACCGTTTTTGAGTATTGCTCTATTTTGTTTTACACCACTTATTATGGAAAGGCAATTTCTTCAAGAGTTTCGAAATACTCTACGCAATTTACCCACTTACAAACACCCTGTTACGTAGGTTGTTTGTAAAAACTCTTGTCTATATTAAATGCTTTTTTCACCAACCAAACATTTTTAGAAGTTTTCAAAATTACACCTTGACAAAAGCATCCTAAGTCGGAGCTTTACGCAAGCACCGCAGAGTATTTGCGAGATAAAGGATATGTGGTTAAGGTATTCAACCTAATATCCCCTGAAAACTCCGATAGTTGGAATTGCTTGCGGGAGATTGAAGGTGACAATCAGGAGCTTATGGCGCAGATATTTTGTGATGTAGTTATCCGAAATACTCTGCTTAACGGCAAGATGGATCCATTCTGGGACACAGGTTCCATTTCTCTACTCAAAGCCCTGTGTTTGTATGTGGTGCAGATATATCCAGAAGAAGATAGAAACATTGGCGAGGTTTACAAGTTACTTGAGAATGTAGCTTCTACCAACGGTGGTAGTGGTTTGGGCATGAGTCTAGGGAGTAGTGGCGGTAGTGGTCTAAAAGCTGCATTTTCTGCCCTACCCTTTGGACATTCCGCTAAAGCCCCGTTTAACATCTTCCAGCAAGCTAGTGATAATGTACAATCAGGCATCATCATAGGTCTTGCCAACCGCATCCAAGTGTTTCAAATAGAAGCCTTACGAGCAATTACAAGCCATAGTGACGGCATAGACTTAACCCTGCCAGGCAAACAAAAATGTGCATATTTTTGTATCACAAGCGACCAAGACTCAACATTTGACTTCTTGAGTTCGCTATTTTTGTCCTTTTTGTTTATTAAGTTGGTAAGGTTTGCAGATGGTCAACCTAACCAATCTTTACCTGTACCTGTTCACCTACTGGCAGACGAACTGGCCAACATAGGTGTCATACCTGACCTAACCAAGAAAATCTCCACAGTACGCAGTCGCAAAATCAGCATGAGTGTGATATTCCAAAATATTGCACAAATGCAGAACCGATACCCCGATAATGCTTGGCTTGAGATAATCGGGAATTGTGATACCCAGTTATTTTTAGGTTGTACCGATGAGTTAACTGCTAAATTCATCTCCGACCGAACAGGTGAGGTGACAATCGGTGTGGAAAGTACCGCTAAGGAAATACGTTCAATACGATTAAGCAACTATGTGCCTTCACACAGGGAAGTCACATCCATAGGGAAGCGAAAGCTATTAACTCCCGACGAGGTACTTAGATTACCCCGTGATGATGCTCTCGTGATATTTCGTGGGCAAAAGGTGTTGAAGGTTAGAAAGTTTGACTATACCAAGCACCCAGAAGCCAGGAAGTTGCGGGACTGTAATGCTAGGGATTATGTTCCTAACTGGCGGGTGGCAAATGTAGATGATGAGAGTTCAGGTGGGTGTAACCACATCGCAAAAGTGGGTACGATTGGTCACGAACAACGACAGAAGGATACTTGCAATCTAGAGGTCAGTAACATTTGTATGTACGATATGAATGGCGCGGTTGTTGCGGATGACGCAAACGGAGCAAATGATAAAAATGGTGTAAATGTCAGCAACACAAGCGATACTGATTTAACATCCTACGTAATACCTGTGGCAAAAGCGATTAGAGTTGCAAAGTCCGCCGAGTCCACCAAAGGAGTTATTTCCGCCAAGTCAGTAAAGCCGATAAAGTCAGTAAACCTCATTAAGACTAGTAAGTCTGACGAGTCCGATAGAGACACCGAGTTTTCCGAAACCATCGAACCTATCAAAGCTACCAAACGTGGCAGAGCTACCAATAAAGCCGAAACACCAATCCAAATATCCCTATCAGATCCAGCAATCACAATACCTTTGAGTGTTACGAAAACAGGCAAACATACTCAGTTGTCCTTGTCCGAATTGTCTGCCGCATCTACTACTACGACCAGATTTGTGGATGCACCTAAATCGCTTGCAATCAAACCCCTTTCAGATGTTGGCGGCTCATCTTCCCTGACACCCCCACCAACAGCAGTAGTAGTACCACCATCATCATCAATACTGCCACCACTACCTTCCACACGAACAAATGTGCCTGCAAACTCACCCAAAGCATCTGCCTTAAAAGACAATAACGAAGCCTTCAAGCAGATTCGTGTTGAGGATTTACTGGCAGATTTGTAGTATGTAGTGGATTGACTTACGAAAAGTATCAAGAAAATAACCAAAAAATAATTTTTAAGAAAGGAAAATTCGCATGGGAAATAAATGTTCGGTTACACGCAAACGAGCCAAACACATTTATGACGAGCGATCGTGTGAGCTGAAAGGACGCAATAGTGCTAAGTTCGGTGTTCTGAATCACAATCACAATAATAATAAATTTTGGTCTATTCCTGGTGGATGTCATGCACCTAAGAATAGGTCGTTTTTTATACCCAAGAAGCGGTGTGTAGTTCGCCGCAAACCAAAACAAAAACGGAGGTAATTGCTTATGGCGAAGAAGAAAGTTGAGGTAATTTCGGAAGCTAAAGTGACCACGGAGTTTGAAGTGGCTTCGGAAATTGAAAATCTGGTATCAAATGAAGGCCTGGATCTAAATGAAAACGGGGACTCGGGTGAAGATTTGGAGCTAAACGGAAATTTGTACTTAAATGAAAATTTGGAATCAAGCCAAAACATAGAAGGAGTGAACGGAATGATGGGAATGGACTTTATGACGAGTGACTATATGATAGATGATACAGACTCAGGAATGGAATCGGGCGATATGACCGTGGAAGTGTTTGACGATGCGGATTTTGCTGATGATACGAGTGATGTAGGCAACTCGAATAATAATCCAGATGATGACGATTATACAGGTTTGGCAGATGATGTTTCAACAGATGCCCTTACAGATTTGACCTCTATAGAGGACACATCCGCCCCCAAAGAACTCGCCCCAGCACCAAAAACAAGGAAATCTAGGACGAAAGCTACGACCTCAGCAACAAGCCAAGAAGTCGTTGTTGATGATAAGGAGCAGGCGGGACAAGCATCTACTGATGGTATTGCAGACCACGAACTCACCAATAACACCAATGCAGATGCAGAGCAAACCGACCCCGACCCTAACCACACCCTACCAATCGAACCCAACCAAGCCCCAACAGTCCCACCCATCGGGGATGACCCTACTATTACCCAGGATACTCCAGACCATACCACGGACAACCAATCCAATACAATCCATGACAGCCCCACCCATATCGAAACCGACAATCCCTCCGACCCCAACACTACCCGCACTTCTGGTTTAGACACCACCAACGATTCTTCCTCTAGCCCCACCCCACCCCCAGCACAATCCCGTCCCCAACCGACACCTCAACCACGACCTCCACAAGCCTCTGTGCTAACCTTGGAAGTGGGTGGCGAGATAGTCACCCAAAGAGACAAAGAAGATGCCATCTGGCATGAAATCAAAAACTCCCAAGTCAGCGGCTCTCATTTAACGGGAACATTAGGTAAAGTTGAACATTTGGAAAATGGCAACATTATTGCCATCATTGATTATAGGGGCCAGCGCATTGCCATCCCTCTCAAAGAAATGATGATTGTACTCAACAGACCAGAAGAACAGAGTGATGCCGTATACAACGAGCGTGTTTCTCGCATCCTCAACCGCATGATGGGTGCGGAAATCGACTTTATTGTGCGAGGTATAACGGGTTCTGGCGAGGAGCGTGCCGCTGTTGCGAGCCGTAAGGCTGCTATGCTTCGTTTGCGTCGACGCTACTACTTAATTAACACAGTAAACGGTAAACCTCAAGTCTATCCCGACCGCATTGTGGAAGCTCGTGTTATTGCCGTTAGCCAAACGGTCATCCGTGTGGAAGTTTTTGGCGTCGAAACATCAATCCGCAGTCAGGATTTAAGCTGGGGGTATGTGGGTGATGTAAGGGATTTATACTTTGTAGGTGATACAGTTCAAGTGCGTGTTGTGCGTGTGGATGGCGATGCTCCAGAAAATCTTAGTGTTAGAGCAAATATAAAATCCTTAACCATTGACAACACCCGTGAAAAACTGATGGCTCTAAAGCCCCAAACCAATTGCATGGGTACGGTTACTGATGTTCGCCAAGGGGTCATTTTTCTATCTCTGGTTGATGGTGTGAGAGCTATATCCCATAAATCCTTTGACCACCGCAGAGTTGGTCGTGGAGACCATGTTTTGTTTGTTGTGACTAAGATTGATGAGGATACTGGAACTGCTCTTGGCATTGTTTCCCGTATTGTTAAGCGGAATATTTGATCGGGAGGGAGTTGGAGTAAGTAATGGAAAATAAGTTTTTGTCAGTAACGTTGGCGATGCCATTGATGACGACAACACCATCTAAATCGGTCCAAGTGGGTCGACAAATCGGGTCGCTTGGACCGTCGATTCATACAATATCTTGCAAACCAATAATGTCAGTGATACTACTGACATTATTGGTGCTGGCGACTATAACATTTGTGGGGTGTTCTGGTGGTAATCCCATTAGCGATGCCACTCTGTTAGGGATTGATGTGCATATCAGAGAAGGTCAAGAACCGCAGGAACTCAACCCCAGTGATTTATTGTCCGTTCACTTCATAGATGTGGGTGAAGGCGATGCTATTCTGGTTGTACAGGGCAACTATGCCATGCTAGTTGATGGTGGCCCTACCGAGATGGGTACGACCGTATTTTCATACCTTCGCGAGCAGGGTGTAACCACCCTTGAATATGTGGTGGCAACCCACCCTTTTACCGACCATGTGGGCGGGCTTCCTGATATACTGCGACGTATCACCATCAGAAATGTTCTCCTGCCAATGGTCTACCACGATACCCCCGCCTACAACAACTTCTTGTTCGCTGTAGAGGATTCTGGCGCAACTGTGACAATACCATTTGCAGGCGACACATTTACCATTGGAGATGCAGACATAACCATCTTATCCCCAAACCCCACAGATACTTGGGATAATCGTGCCAACTACTCAATCGTTATGAGGATAGAGTTTGGTTCAACCAGCTTTTTGCTAATGGGTGATGCTATGCGTGAGGTGGAGAGTAACTTGTTAGACAGCACAGTGCAATTATTAGCAGATGTGCTAAAGGTTGCCCGACACGGTGCTTCGTCAGCAACCACCAGTGGCTTTCTTGATGCAGTAAGTCCGTCAATAGCCGTCATATCAGCAGGTGAGAGTAACAGCTTCCTATCCCAAGATACTTTGAGAAGGTTGTCAAATGCTGGTGTCCATACCTTTAGGACGGATTTGAGCGGGAATATTGTGATTACGAGTGATGGCACTACACTAGGAGTGGTATTGGAGCGATAGTCTTGGAACAATTATCGCCCTGTCGCTGTATACAGCTTGCAGCTACTGATACTGATTCCAGATTAAAACCATGAAAGCGAGGCGGAAAATCGCTATGGTTCACGGCGTTTTTCGCCGAAGCCTTTCATGGATTTTAATCGGAATCAGTATGACACAATGAGTCAAAGAAATGAACTTTCAACCAACAGCACACCTAAGTCAAAAGAGCGACTCTAGACTTTACTCAAGATAGATGCCCAACACCGTGACACTTATTAATCCCATAACTGCCCCTAACTCACAAAAAGAGAGGAGAAAACACTATGACCAAAATATATGCAGAAATGCTTTGGAATCTCAAAAAACACTTTGACAGGTGTTTTGACGAGTACATGGATGGAGTTTTGAAGTTAGACAAGCAAGCCATAATTGACACTTCCAGCGAGATTGCTGCCGTAAAGGAAGTTCATTGTGAAATGACATTTTGGCTGGTTATGTCCATGAGTAGCGGTACCAAATGGCCAAACGAATTGATTAAGCAACCCATCGAGGAACAGGATGTTATTCATCTGCTGTACCTTGAGAATCCCTTAAAAATGCTTGCGGATAAATTTTGGGTTTACACCGTTGGTAACAAGGCTGATTTTCAGGAGTTTTACTCAGAAGTTATCTTAAAGGTCCCAACCGAAAAAGAGGTCGGAGATACAAGTAGTGACGGAAATGCATGTTTAAGCGAAGTCGGAAACAAAAGCGTAAATGCTAGTAGGGGCGAGGGCAAGTGTAAGAGCGAAAGCGAGGGGTGTTCTTTATGTGTAAAAAGGAAGTAGATGCCTCAGAGAGCAATCATGTAAACTGCAATCCCCAAAGTATGCATCCCAACACCTGCTCCACTACATCTAATGACACTTGCATCACAATACACACATCTGCTTGCGATACCAACATAGCCACCCACCCCATAACCCCAAAGCCGATATTCAAAAGGCTTTTAACATTGTTTGGAGGTGGTGTGGGTTGTTCACTTGTAGGCATTGTGGTGTATGCGGGTACAGGGGATTTGGTAACGATGATTTTATCAGCAATCTTAGGCGTGTCCTTTGTTACCAAAGGCTTTATGCTTAGAAACAAAATCCGCAAGGGTTTGATTTTTGATGTTTCTGGCGTATGCGTTGGTATCGCCCCTAAGTTTTTCGGCAGATATAGGCGCATTGAGCTTCTTAATGTTGACACAGGGGGCAGTGCCTACTTTATTTTACCAAAGAAAATCACATTCAAGATTGGTCATGTCTATACCTGTTACCTCGATACCCCAATAAATGTCTCAGCTTCAGTTATTGCAGGGGACAGCAAAGGGTGCGGTAATTCCAATGACATCATTTATGGTGACAATGACCATGAAGGCAAAAGCGACCTAAACAGTCATTCTGACACTAATAACGGCATCAGTAGTGCGACCAACAACAACGGCTACGGGAGCAATTCACCCAAAAGTCGTTTTTTTAATTACGGCATGGACTTGCCAACCAATGGCTTTTTAGGATTTGAGGATTTTGGAGTTTATCAAGAAAAACCTCTAACTTCAAGCCTAACTGCCACCGAAGTAGTCACGGCTTCTGATAAATCACCTCACGACCAAGATGTTGTGGGGGACAAATAAAATTTGGAGGACACAAAACCGCTCCACAGCATCTGCTGATAGTATAGGGCTATCAATACAAAACTAAACGAAAGGTAAGTGTAGTGAAACCCTATGTTTTCATTATACAAGGATACATTATGAATCAAGAAAACGCCTTAAGAAGCAAGTTTTTAATGAATGAATTATTAATAAGCAAACCATCAACAAACAGGTCGTCACCGAGTCGAATGTCAAACCTCGTCACAAAGCTTGTCTTGGCTTTTGTTCTGACAATAATGCTGACACTATGTTTGCAGATGATTGTTTTTGCCAATGAAGGTAATCCAATCCTAACTATCGACACATCTTTGAATGTGCAGGCTGGGCAACGTGGCTCGGAAGGTACGGGGTACAACGATGACATACACAATCATCCAGCCCAAACCGAAGAAATCCCGTGGGTTTGGCATCCCATTAGTGTTACCCACGAAACAATGGGCGGGTTCAATGCCATACGTAGAACATATGCCCTGCCCTCTTATATCAACCCTGCCGTTATCTCCACTGGGGACATTCATATGCTAGGTCAGACATTCACTTTTGCATACATGACACAGCAACCAACCTCTAGCGAACACTTTAGGGAAATACGAGAAGTCGTCACCATCGAAACCCGCACCCGTGACCTTGGAGAGATATTGTCTAATCTCGAACAGGAGATTTGGTTTGAAAGGGACGGCTTTGCTGGTACATTGACATTGGATATTCACTCAATCACCAGTGCAGTATCAGGAACGACCCACCACACCAGCACAGCCACTAGACAACGCACTTTTCCATACCTATCCAGCCCAGATAACTTCCTTATACCCCGCACCATAGAGGATGGCGGCACTACGTTTCAACTAACAAATGTGGATTGGCGAACCAATAGCGTATCATCAATAGATGGTCACTCCTTTGCATCCAGTTATGCCGCCCACGCTACATACTCTGCCCAAGTAACTCAAACCCGTACCATAGGTTACACCACCACGGCAGAGTTTGTAGGGACAGTATTCAGAAATGCCCAAGGGATGACCATGTTTACTGCGGTGTTTTATGGTGACTTAATCCCAGAAATGTGGTTGAGTGGTTCGAGTGTTGGTGGTAGCGGGAGTGGTTTGGGAAACTGGGGTGGTTTCGACGCAGGTAATAATAACGATGGCGGTGGTTTTAATCATGGTGCGTCTGACGGCTCTTTTGCAAACTCTGATGGTGTCACCAATTCAAACTTTGACCCCAATTTCGACTCAGACTCAAATACGACTTCGGCTTCAACGCAAACAGGTGCACCTAATAACTTAGGTGGTGCAGATGGTAATACTGGTGATGCCAGCAGTGGCGGTGCGGATAATGGAGTTATGGTACTTACTATAATCGGTGTACTTATCTCTATTAGTGCAATTGGTGTAGGTGGCTTCATTCTAACAAAACGCTTTATAGGCTCTAGCGTCACCGTTTACAGCATCAATGGTCCACGGGAGATTATTAGAGCAGGCAAAGTGAAGATTGACCTTAAAAGCCCAGAACTCACTATAGCATTAAATGATACAGTTTCACGCTCCCCAGCCAAAACCGATAGATATATTATTCAGATTGCGAAAAAGACCACTTCAAAACTTGTCGGAAAGAGTTTACGGGTGCTTCTCCATGACAAAGAAGCTATCCATAAAGTACCCGAGCAGGCTCTGGACGCTCCCGTTTATGAGTTTGAGGTAAACTTTGCCGATGATGAGGATGAACTTGATGACCACGTTAATACCCCTATGGATTTGGGTCATTAACAAAGCGAAGTATTTTAGTGTAGTAACATCTACCGCCCTAGCGTCAAAAGCGAGTGGTCAGATGCCAACGCACAACAGCTCACCACCTGCAACTAACGGTCGACAATGTTTTTTCTTTGATTTTTTTGGACAAACACATTCGGCTTACGACTGTCGACACCTGTGTTTGTCAACCGATTTTAGTTTAGCAGAAACAGTCGACACCCGAAATATGCAACGCATAGTCACAAAATCTTTGGCTTAGATATCAAATTTAGAATATTTGGAGGTACTCATTTATGGTATTCAAAAAACAATCAAATGCAACAGCTGTACTGGCAAGATTGGTGAAAGATGCTTTCGCCCTTGCGACAATCGCCCTTATCACCCTAATAACCCCAACAACTGCCCATGCAGACAACACTGCCACCCACACCAATCACTTCACCAATCCCAACTGGCAGAACATGAACCACACGGAAAACTGGAACTGGCAACATAACTGGGCATATCACCCACCCCAATACCAATTCCAATCAACCTTTCCTGTTGACCAATGGGGACGACCCACTTCATCCAATATAGCCGCCCAAAATACCCCAAACATACGCAGGGACAGACACGCTGCATTTTTGCCCCCTGGTCACGGGACTGTTACTGGATTTTTTAGTGGGGAGTTTCCAACGGGGCAGGTAAACCCATTCGCCCCTAGGTACAACAATAATCCCGATGCCAGTCATGCCGTGATTATAGCGGGTTCGCCTTTTGCACTTCTTCCTAGTGAAACTGGTGTAAATGTGCAATCTCAAGCATCTCATTCTGGAGGGTTTCTTGCGAATACCAGTATGGTGCAGGGCGGTTTAGGGAGCGACAATGTCAACAACCCAGCCAGCAACCATACCCCATCACCCTCGTGGATAAACCCTACCAACCAAACCCCAATATCACCCAATCAAGTAACCAGCAATGCCCACAATGCAAGTGCCGACCAAAGTGGCTTTTCTGTGACTCACAGACCCATGCAACCCCCGCAAACCAATCAATCACCAACTCAATCCACGACCCAATCCACCAACCAAGCTTCATCACGGCAAACAACCCAAAGCAACCGCATAACCACAGTGACCCCGTTCAGTAATGGCACAATAGGCAGAATAACCTTCCCGACCCTTAACAATCGTGTCGCATATGTACGAACAGGGCTAGCACTTCCTACCTTAGACCATTATGTTGGACATTTCACAGGTACAAGCCAATGGGATGGGAATATATCCCTTGCAAGCCACAATCAAGGTCCAGGGAGTTTTTTCGCTGGCATTTGGAACATGAGGTACGGTGATAGAATTTACTATGAAACCACAATGGGTATGAGAGTATTCGAGATTGTGAGTATCCACCAGATATCCGAAAGCGACCTGTCGAACCTAGACCATAGCCATGAGAATATTTTGACCCTTGTAACCTGTGTTGCGGGACAACCTTCGCTTAGGTGGAGTGTTAGGGCTGTAGAGATAGCTTAGTTAAGCTTGAAAATCTTTTTTTCTGCAATTTTAACCCACCATTAGCTAAGCCATTCGCCACCTAAAAACAATGACCACTACACCAACATTCCACAAATCTTATGATTCATAGAAACGTCAGCACAATGAAATAGTGCATAGTGTTAGAATACGCAAGAAAAAAACGGCAACCACACAAAGCTCTGAACCGCCCCCTTCTCATGAGCTGTCTTTTGTTTTAACTATCCACATTTGAAGGTAGTGGTTCATACATCGTTGTGGTTGCTGTTTTTTTATTTATCTATATTCTAGTTTAATGCGAACAGGTTCTAACCAAAATGAACCACCCAGCGTCTTCATCAGAAACTTTAGTGTGCGAACGCTTTTGATGCATTATCCGCCCAAAACTGATAGAGTAACAAAAATCAACACGCAACAGGAATTTTCGGTTATTAATTCAACCCCAAAACCCTTCTCTAGTTTTTCGCAAACTTTTTATCGGCTCTTCACAAAAACCCCTTGACAAAATCCTTGCATAAGTATATTTTAGATAGATAGGATAGCAGTAAATCAACAAAACCATCCAAAGCTATCCAATTTTCAAAAAACAGGAGGAACACAAGATGAACAAATCCGAACTAATCTCCGCCATTGCGGACAAAACAGAAGTAACTAAGAAAAGTACAGAGGAAATCCTACAGGTTTTTGTAGATGTAATTACAGACGAACTCGCTAAAG
Source organism: Defluviitaleaceae bacterium (assembly GCA_009780485.1). Classification (GTDB taxonomy): domain Bacteria; phylum Bacillota; class Clostridia; order Lachnospirales; family WRAX01; genus WRAX01. Next base: position 28,796 of record WQZZ01000008.1, read on the forward strand.
GTGGTAAAGTCCAACTTGTAGGCTTCGGCACATTCGACGTGGCAGAGCGCGCCGCCAGAGAAGGCAGAAATCCTCAAACAGGCAAGCCCATGCCCATTCCTGCTTCGAAAGCACCGAGGTTTAAGGTGGGTAAAGGATTAAAAGATACCATTAATGTTAAGAAGTAAAGAAGTAGGTGAATATCTGGTGGTGAGGATGAAGTGTCATCCAAGTGTAACGAGCGTTTGCAATTACAACAATATCTCAATCCTTGCCTGCTGTAAGGTTTTTTGATTTGGAAGATTTTTGACATGAATACTCCGACACACCAACACTGTAATGCGGGATATTCCGATGTAAGAAGATATTGCCCCAATGAAAAATATTGCCCTAACTCAAAAATATAACACTCTTGAAGTTGCACTCGGGACAAATGCGACTTGGTTTAGGGGTTGAGCTTTCGTGGTTTGGGATGTCATATTGGATGCTGTTTGTCGACTCCTGAAGCACATTTGTCCACTCCCAAAGCAAATTAGTTATTGACAAATCTGGGATTATATGGTATTATGAGGTCATAAGCATTTCAGATTACAGAGCTTTATCAGATTGAACAATTGCAGGGCAGGCAAATCGCTGTTACCGCCAAGAATTGACGAGATAATAAGAAAATGAGAATGATGATCAATTACTGCCCTTCGGGATTTTTTGGGATGGTTCTCGTTTTTTGTTGTGACCCACCCCTGCTTGGTGGTATAATAGCCTATAGGATAAGGTGTACTGTAGCAGGCTTTCTGTGGAGAAATATAAAGTAGTCGATATGTTGGCTTATCAGTATAGGATAGAAGATGAGAATCAACCTCGTACATCGACGGGGTCGAGAATATGCGGACGTTACTTTTCTAATCAGATGCTTTCTAAACTGATGGCGATGTAATCAACGATGTCATGTCAAAGGCAAGTAAGCCGTCAGGTAATCAAAATCAAGCAAACGAACAACTAACCGAGTTAAAATCAGCGGGAACGGATTTATAGCCACAAAAGCGTGGTTTGTCCGTTCCCGCTTTTTTATTTTTTCTGAGAAGTTCATACACTTTAAGGATGCCGCTCCGAGATGCTTTTTCTTCGGAGTGACCTTAGTGCATTTGTGACAACCCAGAAACCAGCAGGAGGAGAAAGAGTTAAAAACTCAAGAAATGATAAGGAGGATTTACAATGTCAAACAAAGTGAACAAAGACATGGGCTTTAGTGCCTTCAACAACCAAGTAAACATCGAACTATTTAACGATGTTGTGGAATTCATAGCAGCAACGGCATCCGCCGACAACTCTATGACGATTTTAAGACACCTTAAAGCCACTAACCTATGGTACACCCAAACCCACGACGAAAATATTCGCCACAAATATGGATTTCGTTACTTCGGCGAACTACTGGAAAGGTACGAGGAGCGTTTTGGCTCTGATATTGCTGACATCCGTGCGATTGCACTGGCAATGGCTTATTCGAAAGATATGCTTTCAGACGATATGTTCGTGGGCAGACAAAAAGACGATTTTATTCGCAGGTTTACAAGACTTTCAGAAGCGAACCAGTCAACAGGCAAAGGGTTTGCGGTGTCATTAGAAACAGAAGTTGAAACCGAGGCCAAATTGGGTGGGGCTGCCAAATTTGAAGCAAAGTATCTTTCGGAAGTGCAGTCTGTGCCAAGAATAGCAAGTCCAGAAATTGGTTCAATAACAGCTACAAGTTCACAAATGAACCTAGGTATGTGTCTGGACATTCACATCGACACGCAATCTAACGGATGTTCAGGGGTTGGTACACTAGTTAGCACATCAACCGTTGTGGGGTCTGCACAAGCCACACCAGAAGAGGATGTGGCTGATGAAAAGGGGTTACGGATGTCTGCAACATCAGCAAATACTTCCGCAGAGTATTCAGAACCAACCTTAACGGCTTCTGGAAGGGATTTATACTTAACAGGTGCGTTATACCTTCTCGGTAAAGGTGAAAAGGACATCCAAGGACTCCTTAACCACCTCACCAAAGTAACATATTCAAAAACCGAGGAGCTAATCTTCGCCGTGTCGCTATTCGACAACTTCGAGGAAGCCTTTACAGTATTCAAATCACAACTCCTGAAACTGTTCGGGAAGGATAATAGCATCAAGATAGTTGGGGACTTGTGCAGCGGTGTAAGTGTCAACATAAACGACCAATTAAATAGTATTATGGGTAGCCATTTAATTGGCGTAACGGATAACGCCATAAATGAAGATGCAGCCATTAAACCATCCAATAACATCGGCATATACTGTTGGCTAATAAAAAATCTACGTAGAGACTCAGGTTCATGGATGAAATCCATGCGCACCAAAGACATGGTTTTATTCCGTGCTTTGGCAGAACTACCTGTATCTTTTGTGAAAGAAGGAAGCAGGCACCACACAACACTTCTAAACAATGGATACACTACGTATGACATTTTATTTCTGAACAGTATCCTAATAAGGTACAAAATAACAAATGACACACTGCACCCAGATTCCATAGTTGCCCACAAAATTGCTGTGCATACCTGCGAAACCTTCATCAATAGCGAAAACGCCCACACAAGGGATGTTTATGAGCATTTAGAGTGGCTTCTGAACAAGTATCATAACTTTACCATTAAAATAGGCGGAGATGAAGGGATCTATAAAGCCATTCAGAACACGATAAAACTTTCCAACCCACTAACTTTCCTTTGGCTGTATAGGATTGTACGCCCAAGGGATGTTCGCAACTATCACTGGATAAACAGGCTACCAGAAGCGGTCTTCGATTTTGACATCATAGATAAGAGGTGGGATGTGTTGAGTGCGGTGGCGACCGATAATTCTGATGATGAATCTGTTACAAGCTTCTCCGCTGATTGTTATCGCCATCTCTTTACCAACCATTTACTACGCAGAGGGCGCAAGTTCTCAAAAGACCAACTTGAAGAATATATTCAAAAATATAACGACCTCACGGGGTCGCCATATTTGAGTATATTTGAGAACGAGCATCTTCATGTCGGAGAACTCGTGTTCCCTTTAATGGTTGAAAAGGACATCTTCAATCTCGTAGATGCATTTGAAGCAAGTCGAGATAAATATATTCTAAGTAGAAATGCTGTAAGTGAAGCCACCTCAAAAGGTACTCAAAATAAAGATGGACCACCCGTGTTGTGCTACATTCTGGACTACGTTAAAAGTATACCGAGCAGACAGGCATTTGAATTTCTTCAACACCTCAGAAGTAAGTATAGCTTTGAGGTGATAAGAGAGTTGGTTGCTGCGAGGGGGTACAAGAGTGAAGACGACTTTTTTATGGATCCTTTCTATGTGCTTATCAGAAGAAATTACGGCAATAACGATACGTACCATATCAAGATTAAGAAGGATTTCTTGACGGATGAGGAGCATAGACAACTCTTTGAATGGTTGGATGAGTATATATTCACGTATAAATCCAATAAATACACTGATTTCACCGTGATTATGCTACTGGATGACTTCATCAACGACATCTATCCAAAAGAAGAATTGTTGCCAATATATCACTCCATTAAAAATCTCGACACAGTATTGATGAAACAACACGGCAACGCTAACCGTCTAAAAAACAAGTTTCTAACAGAAGTCGAGCTTCAAACTGAACGAGATGCAGATGAAGCTCGTGAGGCTGAACGGAGGCGATTGGCAAAAGAAGCGGAAATAAAAGGTTTTAGGGATGATATTCAGACCATATATAACGGCACATTTAAGTCAATCCATGATTTCCTAGAGAAATATAGATACAGAAATCAACGAGAGGTTGATATCGTAGCCATGGAGTATCTCATTCTTACCTTAACCGAGGCAGACTATAGCGTTTGCAGTGAGGATATTAGCTACTTCTTAATATCAGGAGCAAAGCTGCAAGAAAAAGGTGCAATCTCCTTCAATGATTTCAAGAGCTATATTTCTAAGATTAAGGAAGTTGTGGTGTCGGAGGATATTTCTTGCTCAGATAGCATTGATGACGTTGTCTGAGAGGCGGATACCAATTAGGTCGTGTCTTAAATATAGTTTTGTGGCATCGTATCGGTTGTGTCCAGATATTGTTGTATGAACATTAGCAACCTACAGCATTTGAAGAAATTGTTATCAAAGTATTCTTTCAGAAAAATATATAAAAACAAATGATTATGAGGAGGATTTATGCTAAAAACAAAAGAGCGTCTTGGCCTTGTTTTATCCTTAACCAAATATGGCTTGGATTTAGGTTTGGTGAAAGAGTTTAGCTCGGAAAGATTATTGAAGCTATGCCAAACACTCGAAGAAGAGCAAGCACCTAAATCTTGGTATTTAGGACAAATATCCATCCAAAAGGAACTGTTACAACATGAACGGTTCCTTTTATATTTGGATAAAGTGAATAACATAGAGCATCCCGACCCCAATCTTTTGGGTGAGTTTGTGAAGGTCATCCACGACCATGGTGAAAGTGCTTGTGATTATTCCATTGACCGATTCGCGAAGAGTGTTGTCGCAGTGACAGAGACAAGAATGACTGCTGATGTGTTTTACAACTTCCTGTCGTGCTTTAGCGGTTCGCATCCAAGTGAAGAGCATATACATATCATCATTGAAAATCTAAGCCACTACGGAAGTTCGTTATCTAAACCAGTTGCGGAGTTTCCAGATAAAGAAAAGACCCTGTTTGCAGAAAAGGCTCTGACATTAAGAAGTTTGATGCCAGAGTCTAAAGATATAAACAAAACCTTTGAGATGCTTGCCGAACAGGATGCCTTGCTGGACATTATCCGCTTTTTCTACGAAAATGAAGTAGGGGCTGACTTAACTATAGATAACTATAAGTCATTTAGCAAAAGCCCTGCGGAAACCCTAAAGAAACTGGAGGAGATAAAAACTCTGCTAGACGTTCACATTGGTTCACTCGGAATAAATATGTTCGTAAAATGTTGGCTGAGGAATAACTGCCCTAAATATGACCTTGATATGTTTATGCGTCGTATTAAGGAGTACACGGCAGATGCCCAAATCCAGGTTGGTCATTCACTCCAAGATGGAGATGATGGAGTTATATATAAAGATGAAAATACCCGCCAAAGTGAAACTGGATGCCAAGTAAAAACGACATCGGGCGAAGATGATAACGAGACAACTTTAGTAAGAAATGAACTTAAAGCTATTCTACATGGTCGTAGCTCATATATAAACTTCATCTACGGAGATCGCATCAGCACAATCCCTCTACAAGGACTACCCCACTACAAAGAAGATATTTTGATTTATGCCATTACCAATAAAAAGACCGCTTTTATACGGCTTGTTGAGGAAAACCCAGAACTCTTTTCTCTGTTGGGGCAAGATTCTATCTTATTTGAGCAGGAATTTTATACAAAGTATATCAACATCAATGCACTAAATACAAATAACCTTCGTGACTGTGTTTGGATGGTCAATCCTACGTATAGACGCATGATACCCAAACTTCAATTTGACAACCTTGAGGACAACAAAACATACACTTTCGAGGAAATCAAGATATTGTACGGACTTCCTGAGCAGTATTATAGGCTCTATGCAGGCTTAGACATATCCCGCATTGATGAGAAGCTGAAAGTATTCAGACAGATAACCAAGCGAAAGCTGTTGGCTAAAGTCTCCAATGATGACCACGTGACTAGGCTTGCGAAAAGGCTTTCACAAAAACCTCTGTCGGAATGGCACAAAGATAATTTTGCTCATATTTCAGGCATAAAAGCACAGGATGCAGTTCATTTACTTATCCATTGGGATGAGGTCAAGGGGTTGATAGCTCAAATGAAAGTCAAAGCCGATGCTTTATTGGTCATACGCAACGCCAATAATGCTTGTACATATCAATCTCTCGATGATATGAAAAGTGACTTAATTTCTGTTGATGTCGAATGGGGCAAGCTTGCGAAGAACATGAAGCTGTCAAATGACTTCTTGATCCGAAACAAAGACTGCATCGTGGATTTTCTCAATCAAAACGGTGCAGATATTGCCCATACCTATTTTTCTGGTCTTAAAACAGAGGGTCAAAAAGAGAGTTTTAAGCGGATCGTTAAGTCAGTTCTAATGGGTGAGTTTGCCTCATTAAAATACCATGGTGATGACCTTCGCAAGGAGCTTGAATACCCTGTTGTTGAAACTCAAAAGCTTGTGTGGATGGATAATTCCGCACTTAGTGGCAGGGATAGTGTTATTGCCAAAAATGCAAATAAGAAACTAGCAAAAGGTTCGGGCGATAGCTACCCAGTTGTTATTGGTGCTGGTGACATCGAAATAAGAGAGTGTGACGATTTCTACGGAACAATGCTTCTAGGGACTATGCCACAAAGAACTTGTCTATCTTATATTGACGGCAACGCAAAAGACTGTTTACTTTCGGGTTTTGACAGTAACAAAAAGATTCTGCAAGCCCACAAGGATGGAGAAGTTGTTGGGCGTGCACTTTTTAGGTTGACAAAGGGGAGATTTGATGCACCGCCAACCAAGATTGAAACATCGCTATCCTTTGTAGATCTGGACAAAGATAAAGAAACAAGTGTAGGCAACAGCAGTGGTGATGTTGGCACTTTTAGTAGGGATGGAGGTGGTAGGGATGGAGATGGCATCGCTACAGACGAATCAAGAGCAATGAGAAGAACCCAAGAGCGACTGATTATCTTCTTAGAGCGCCCATATACCGCAGGCGTGTGCGATAACACGGCGGAAGCAATCAAAGCCATGTATGTGGAGCTATTATCAAAAAAGGCTGAGGATATGGGGGCTATGTTGGTGTTGAGCAATTCCTATGAAGGAATCTCCAAGGACTTTGTAAGAACTTCATTTCATGTCTATATATCCAAATCTAAAGCAGGTGCCCAGTATCTCGATAGCCTTAATGGTTCTGCCTACATCTCGGATGAGGGCGGTTATAGGTCTAATGTGTTCTATATCCACAGGAATTCTTTGGAGTAACCAGTAGAGGCTACCCACTAAGTAAGGTGCATTTGCACATGACTGCTCATCTTATAGGCGGGTGAGCAGTCATGTGCAATGTACAAAAAAATCATAACCCAACCACACCGAAATGTTTCACATCTTTCGTTTGAGTTATTCAGGGTAGCAAACAGTCATGGCTATTCCATCTTTTTGGAGTCAGTTCAAACGAGTGGTCCGTGTGTGGCGTGGAGTATTCATCTAGTGCTACTAAATATAAAAGCCATGTGCCTAAAGCGAAAAAACTATTGAAAATCACACTCAAATATGGTATCATAAATATATAAGAGGAGAAGGTGCTGATATGGAGAAGAAAAAAGATATTGGACTCAAAAACGAAACCGAACCCAGAAAGGAACTAAACACCAGAGATTACTCCGTCAGAAACAGCAAAGACTCGCTTTTTCGGTACATATTTTCCGATAGCGATGCCCTTGAGGAAATTTACACATGGGTTTCTGGTAAAAACATAAGCCGAGATAATATTGAACCCATAATCCTCGATGAAAAGTTGCAACGCAGGAGCAGATTTAATGACACCGCTTTTATCACAAATGATGACAGACTAATTGTGTTTTTGGAACACCAAAGTACACTAAACATAACCGTTGCTTACCGTATGCTTGAATACTATGTCGATGTAATGAGAAGCCTAAAATTAAGCCGACCTAAAAATTTATCTCAATTGCCTATGGTGGAGATGTATGTAGCCTACAATGGCAAACAGGAACTAAAGGACGAGGAAAAGGTAGCCGTCATAAATCTGGGGGCTGTACAGATTAAAGTTGATGTGGTTGATGTTCGTTTTGAAGCATTACCCAAAGAGCGTACTGAGGATTCCGATAGCAGTCTTGCTGGTTATGCCTACTTCGTAAAGTTTTTTGAAGAGGGCAAGGCAAGTGGTAAAACAGCCTATGAATCCTACCATTACGCAATCAATGAATGTGCTGAAGCTGGATATTTAGCGGATATAGTTAACAATAAGGAGTTGATTGATATGTTTGGTGAACATTATAGTTATGATGACCAGATTTTTGATGAAGGAAGAGAGTATGTATTGCGCCAGGCCATAAAGAATGGTTCGCCCATACCTCTTTTAGAAACCCTTGCCGAGTATGCTGACATAAGCACAGAACGCCTATATCAAATTTTGGAAGAAATGAAAGGCAGCGTGTTGGTGTAGGTTTTAGCTCTATGCAACGACAAGGGGTTGATTGATATGTTTGGTGAACA
>WQZZ01000009.1 GCA_009780485.1 Defluviitaleaceae bacterium
CCTTTTATCAAGGTTTTCATACCAAATTCTCCTTTATACAGCAAACCTCTGTCGCCCATTTGGCAACGTCCGCAAATACTTCTTGTCTATTTAGCTCAAAAAGCATTTCGTGTCGTGCCTCTTGGTACAAAGTGATGTGTACATTATCGCAACCAGCGTTAATTAAATCCCCATAAACTTTTATAACTCCCTTACCAAAATCACCCATGGGGTCATTTAGTCCACTGAAAATGAAAATCGGCATTTGCGGGTCAATCCGCATAGACCACCCTTGGGAGTTCACCATGCGATTAAGCCTCAAAAAATCCATACAAGCCCCGTAAGTTAAGGGGAAACCACACAGCGGGTCTGCTTCAAAAGCCGAAACCTGATAAACATCACGGCTTAGCCAACTGGGACCGTGGTCGGAATGTCGAAAACCACGGTTATAACGCCCGTGGATTTGCTTGTTTATCCACAAAGCTTCCTTATCACCACTCTTTTTGCTGCTACCATATTTCATTTTAGACAAGATGCGATGCAAAAAGTTAAGCCCAGTACCACCGCCAGATGTGCCAGAGAAAATTGCCCCAGCATATTCCATGTTCCAAACGGCACAAACGTAACGGGCAATAAGCGAACCGATGCCAAGACCCATCAGAACCACAGGCATTTCATATTCTTTTTTAACAATATTTGTAAGTTTATAAATATCTTTTGCAAGCAGGCGGTGTCCGTCCACACCGATATAACCAAAATTACCATTGGCAGACTTGCCATGCCCCAAATGGTCGTTACCGCAAACAATAAAACCCTGCTCTGTCATTGCCTCTGCAAATTCGCCATAACGCAAAATATGCTCGCTCATCCCGTGGACAATCTGGATAATGCCCTTAACTTGCATGTCTTTACTTGGCATCCAAATGCAAGCGTGGATACTACTTGCCCCATCTGCCGACCCATAAAAAATCTTTCGCAAATCCATATTGTCACCCCTTAATTTTGATTTTACGCTCATAATAGAGAATACAGCAAATTGCAAAAAAAGTCAACCCTAACCAAAAGAAAAAAGCTAAAGCACTTCATTTCTCCATTGTAGGATGTATGCGTCAATATCTCTATACTATTACGGGCTTGACCGCAAATCCCATCAACAGCTACAAGCCCAAATTTTACTGAGCTAGTGCTGTGCAGGGGATTGCGGGTCAAGCCCACAAAAGTGTTATTGTCGTTCTACTCTAAATAATCTTTTAATTTCTTGCTACGCCCAGGGTGACGCAGTTTTCTTAGGGCTTTGGCTTCGATTTGACGAATCCGCTCTCTGGTGACTTGAAATTCTCTGCCGACTTCTTCCAGAGTGCGAGCTTTGCCATCCTCTAGCCCAAAACGCAGTATAAGCACCTTTTTTTCCCTCTCGGTCAAGGTTTCTAATACGCTCATCAACTGTTCTTTCAATAGGGTTGATGCGGCTTGTGCGTCTGGTGGTGGTAGGTCGCTGTCGGCAATAAAATCACCGATATGGCTGTCTTCTTCTTCGCCTATCGGAGTTTCAAGACTGACAGGGTCTTGAGACAACTTCATAATCTCCCGCACTTTTTCCACAGTTATCTGCATCTCTTTAGCAATTTCTTCTGCATTAGGTTCCCGCCCAAGTTCTTGCAATAATTGTTTGGAAATGCGTAAAAGTTTGTTGATGGTTTCCACCATATGCACAGGAATACGAATGGTTCTAGCTTGGTCTGCAATTGCCCTTGTAATTGCTTGGCGTATCCACCAAGTTGCATAGGTTGAAAACTTGAAGCCCTTACGATAGTCAAATTTTTCCACAGCTTTAATAAGCCCCAAATTACCCTCTTGGATAAGGTCCAAAAAGTGCATTCCACGCCCGACGTAACGCTTGGCAATACTAACCACAAGACGAAGGTTGGAGCTTACAAGGCGTTTTTTTGCCGCCTTATCTCCTGCTTCCATTAGCAATGCTAACTCGTTTTCTTCATCTTGGCTTAAAAGTGGAACTTTACCAATTTCTTTGAGGTACATTCGCACGTGGTCGTCCACATTGATGTTGGCTTCAGCCGCGGCAAGCTCCAGTTCTTTTTCTGGGTCCATCCGCACCTGTTCTACCAATTCCTCTGCCAGACCTTCCAAGTCCAAATCTTCCAGTTCTGCCTCCAGTTCTGCCGCCAACTCTTTGTCTATAGTTACATCTATTTCATCATCGACGTTAGCTTCACCAGATTCGTCAGGCACAGGTGCTGGCGAATCATCATAAACATCAATGCCATAGGTTGCCAATTGCTTGGCTATAACATCAATCTTAGAAGCGTCAACTTTGACAGTTTTCATAAGCTCTGACAATTCGCTTCTGGATAGAAGGTTTTCTTTTTTTCTGGCAATTGATACCAAATGTTCAACCTTATCATTTTGTTCTATTGGTTTCAAGCAATCAGCCCTTTCTTATGTACGCAAATCTATTATTATCCAACAAATACACCACTATACAGACGAAAAGCTTATTTTGTAGGTTTCTAGGTTTTTTCGTTCTATAGATAGCTTTGACATGGCTTCCAAGTCATTATTTTGTGTGGCATCCGCCATAAGTCTTGTTAAATGTGCGGTTTTTATTAATGTGACTTGGTGTGACAAAGCTGTATATTTGTCTTTGTTGTCTTCATATTCGGGTGGTGCTACAAAAACTTTGCTTATCTTTTGTTGGTCTTCAGCATATTCAAAGGCTGTTACGATGTCGGCTGGGGCAAATTCTTTGTCACGCTCCCTTGCCAGCAAAATTTTTGAAAAGGCTTCTGACAAGATGCTGTCAGCAAACTCCTCTCCCATCAAATAATGGGTTACTTGCTTACAAAAATCCCTGTCGGTCGCCATGGTGGACAAGATGTGTGAAACGGCTTCACTGAAAGCTTTACCACCTTGTTTGTTATCATAAATCACCACAGGGCTTGTAGTGGGTATGGGTAAATAATCATCCGTACCGCCACTGCCTAAAATTATGGCAATTTCCTCTTTCAAAGCACCTTCATCCATGCGGTATTTATCTGCCATGTCACGGGCATACGCTTCCCGTTCTACAGGGGATTTGAGATTGGATATTATGCCCGCAGTTGCCTTTGTAAAACCTATGCGTTCAGCTGTTTGGCTCATATCCATACCTTTGCCCGCTGTCTGTACTTGAAAATCCACAAAGTCTTGTGCGCCTGATAACTGACCCGCAAGGGCTTGTACACCAAATTCTTGTATGTAGTCGTCTGGGTCTTTGGCATCTTCTAACTGGCATACCTTAATGCCCAACCCCGCAGAATAAAGATGGGGGATTGCCCGCAAAGCCGCCTTTGTGCCTGCCACATCGCTGTCGAAAAGCAATACAGCGTCATTGCAATATCGCTTCAAAATTCTGGCATGGTTGGCAGTAAACGCTGTACCCAATGCTGCTACTACGTTTTTTATGCCAGCTTGATACAGGGCTATAACATCCATATATCCTTCGACTAAAATCAAGGTTTGTTTTTTTGTTTGTCTTGCATAATTTAGATTGTATAAGGTACGAGACTTATCAAAAATTGGGGTTTCTGGCGAATTTAGATATTTAGGCTCTCCCTCGCCAATGATGCGACCTCCGAAACCGATAATTTTGCCAGCCACATCAAAAATAGGGAACATCAAACGTCCACGAAAACGGTCATAATGCCCACGGCTACCTTCCATGGCAAGTCCCGCCTTTACCAAAAAGCTATCCGTAAAACCCTCACCCGCAAGAAAGTCCCTTAAACCACTACCTTGACCAGACCATCCAAGTCCAAATTTACGCTGGATAGCAGGGGACAACCTACGGTGTTCCAAATAAGATATGGCAGGACGACCAGGTGGGGACTGCAAATTATCATAATAAAACCGAGCCGCAAGGGTATAGGCTTGTTGCATACGCCCTTTTTCCTCCGTGGAAACCGATGGGGCTTGGTTGGTTTGGGGAAGGTTGTAATTTATCCGCTCTGCCAAGAACTTCACCGTATCTATGAAGCTAAAATTTTCCATTTTCATTATAAAAGTTATAACATTGCCACCCTCACCACAACCAAAACAGTGGTAAAGTTGTCGGGGTGCAGAAACTGAGAAAGATGGACTTTTCTCTCTATGAAATGGGCAAAGTCCCATGTGGTTTGCCCCTTGTTGACGCAGGGCTATGTAACCAGAGATAACCTCTACAATGTCATTTCCTTGGCGTAAATCCTCCAAAACATCTTGAGAATAAATCATCCGCTTCACCCCCACATAAATCCCCGAACAACCATTATACACTATACATTAAGATTTTTCAAGATGTTTTTTGACAAAAAGTGTGCAAGGGTAAAATCAACTATAGCATTTCTGGAGGATTTGTGCTATAATTCGTTTGTAGAAAAATGTCCAAGTCACAAAGAAAACAGTAAAGGAGCTTAAGTTATGATTATTGATAGACTGATAGACAAAATAAACCAGATGAACAATCCCACCGTTGTGGGTCTTGACCCGCAAATGGAATTTGTCCCCAAGGGGATGTCTGTTTTGGAATTTAACACGAAAGTCATAGACGCAATATATGATATTGTGCCTGCCATTAAGCTACAAATTGCTTTTTATGAAGCCCTTGGTTTGGTCGGTTTGGAAGTATACAAGCAGACAATTGCCTACGCTAAGGAAAAGGGCATGGTTGTAATTGCAGACATTAAGCGGGGTGACATTGCATCAACTGCACAGGCATACGCAAACGCCCATATCGGTGAGAGAGGGGACTTTTGTGCGGATTTTGCCACAATTAACCCTTATATGGGTAGCGACACAGTTAAATCATGGCTTGATAATTGCAAAATCTATGGCAAAGGGGTCTTTGTGCTGGTGAAAACATCCAATGCTGGCAGTGGTGACTTTCAAGATTTAATTGTAGGAGACAAACCACTATACGAAGTGGTTGCCCAGCGTACGGCAGAGTGGGGTGCAGACATGGTTGGCAACCATGGATATTCCACTGTGGCTGCGGTTGTTGGTGCGACCCACCCCCAGCAATTGGCAGACTTGCGGGCAAAACTGCCTCACACCTTCTTTTTGGTGCCTGGCTATGGTGTGCAAGGTGGCACATCAGCAGATATTCGCTACGCCTTTGACAAAAAGGGTGGGGGAGCAATTATAAATAGTTCTCGTGGTATAATCACCGCCCACCAAAACCCCGAGTATGAAGGACTTGGTTTTGAGGAAGCCATAAGAGACGCCACCCTAACCATGAGGAATGATTTACGGAGTGTGCTGTCGTGAAAAAGTTAAGAAAAAAGATAATTGCTATAGTTATTGGCGTGGTTGGCTTACTTGCTGTTTTCTTCTTTTTCTTCGCCCCTGGTTGGGTGTTTGGTGGCATAAACTACATAAATCCAGACAGCCAAGTGCGGATAATAGAGAGGGTTTTCACTAGAGTACCCATACAAGGCACAACCACCACAGGATTTGAACAAACCCAAATAATAGAACATGACCTCACCCCTTATCAAGTAGCGGAATTATCCCGCCTTTTGCGACGTTCTTGGTTTGGTCGAACCATTCGTCAGGGTACGGTGGCAATCACTTTGCCTGATTATGTACAAAGCTTCAACGACTTTTCAACACTTATCAACGACGGGGTTCATCACCAAATTTCTTTGGACAGCACATGGGGTAGGTGGATGTGGCGAGGTGGAAGTTACAACAACCGCTTACGCATACACAACCCTAATTGGGATTATGGAATTTTGCGTATTTTGGAGGTAAACACATATGAAAAGTAGATTTTGTGGCAAGGTGCTAGAAAACAAAGAAATAGTGCCTGATGTGTGGGATATGTACATTAATGTTCCAGAAGCCGTGGAACGGGCTAGGGCAGGGCAGTTTATAAGTATTTACACAGGGGATGCAACCATGCTGTTGCCCCGCCCTTTGTCAATTTGTCAAATTGACCCCGATAGCGGAACCTTGCGTATTGTATACAAAGTCGTTGGGCAAGGTACGGAGAAATTGGCAAAACTTGTAGCGGGAGACGAAGTAACAGGACTTGCTCCCCTCGGTAGTTTTTACCAAGTCAATCCTGCCCACAATAAATTCGCCATTGTAGGTGGGGGCATGGGTACACCCCCAATGCTTGAGCTTGCACGCCAAATCCGTAAAAATCAGTCATATGCCCATATCTCGGTTTATCTTGGTTTTGGTAATAAGTCCCAAATAATTTTAGCCGATGACTTTGCAACCTATGCAGACCAAGTTACTGTAACTACAGATGATGGCAGTTTTGGGTTGCAAGGCAACGCAATCCAGAATTTGCCTGATAACCCAGACTTTGATGCGATTTTTGGCTGTGGTCCACACGTGATGCTAAAGCACTTGGCGAAATATGCCGAAAACAAAGGTTTGCCATGTCACATCTCACTAGAGGAACGCATGGCATGTTCAATCGGGGCTTGCTTGGCTTGTGTAGCAAAGACCACCAATGGACTTAGTAAAGTTTGCACGGCAGGGCCTGTATTTGATGCAAAGGAGGTTATTTGGTAATGAACTTGAGTATAAACATTGGCGGTGTTACATGGAAAAACCCCGTGACCACCGCATCTGGCACAGTAAACAGCGGTAAAGAATATAGCGAATACATAGACTTCGGGCAACTTGGAGCAATTACAACAAAAGGTGTCGCACCCACAGAATGGCTAGGCAATCCCACCCCGAGAGTGGTAGAAACCTATGGGGGAATGTTGAATGCAATAGGGCTGCAAAATGCTGGTGTTTCGGCATTCATCCAAAATGATGTGCCTTTTTTGCAAAACCTCGACACGGTTGTCATCGTCAATATTTGCGGACGCACAGCAGAAGATTTTGTGCAGGTCGCACAAGAACTGACAGAAGCGGGCGGGGTAGATATGCTAGAGGTAAATGTGTCTTGCCCAAACGTAAAAGAGGGTGGTGTCGCCTTTGCACAAGACCCCAAAGCCACCCGAGAAATCGTAAGCAAAGTCAAAAAATCTACGAACTTGCCAATCATAACCAAATTAAGTCCTAATGTGACGAATATCGCAGAAATCGCTAAGGCAGCGGAAGAAGCAGGGTCGGACGCATTGTCTCTAATCAACACCCTGCTGGGCATGAAAATTGATATACGCACCCGTAAGCCTGTATTAGGTAACACCATGGGTGGACTGTCAGGTCCCGCCATTAAGCCTGTGGCAATTCGCTGTGTCTACCAAGCCTATAAAGCCGTAAAAATCCCAATCATTGGCATGGGTGGTATTATGACAGGCGATGACGCAATAGAATTTATAATTGCAGGGGCAACTGCTGTGGCTGTGGGTACGGCAAACTTTACAAACCCCCATGCCACAATAGATGTGATAAACGGCATTACCACCTATATGCAAAACCACGGCATTACGGATATTAACGACCTAATCGGAATTGCACACTAGCTAAAATAGGCTCTTAAACAAATAAACCGCTTTGCTCGGGGGAGAGGCAAAGCGGTTCGATATTTTGCTTTTGTCTTTGCTTTTTACTGTGGAAACTCTGCAAAAATCATTACGTCGGCAGGGTTTACAATGGCGTAAACCACAGAATCCTCTTTAAGCCCCAACCGTTGAATGGCATCCATGGTTACAGTAGCACTCACTATTTTGCCATCACCCACATTGACCAGCACACGTCCGTGAAAATTACCTTCTTTTATTTCTGCCACCGTACCATAAAATTGGTTACTGGCGGAAATATCCAACGTCTTCATTACATCCCTCCTTACAGGTCATCCTGTTTGTAGCATTGACCTGTAAGCGGTAGATTATTCAACTGAATTAGCTTTATCAGTTATATTCCCCAAAATATTCGTTTCTTTGCGAGAAGCAGTCATATTACATTCGCCAGAAAAGGCAGCACCCGCAGAAACTTCTAAGGTGGCACAGGTTATATTACCGTTGACAACACCACCACTACTAACATGTACATCTTCAACGGCAATCAAATTACCCTTAACATTGCCACGTACGACAACAGACTGGGCTTCGATATTACCAAGCACATTACCAGCCTCATCAACCACAACAAGGTCGTTGGTAGAAATGTCACCGACAAAATAGCAATTTATGGCAATTTTTCCAACACCAGACAGCGTGCCGCCCTTAAAGGTTAGCCCCTCCGCCAAAACAGAGCCAGCCGCCTGTGGAATTGTAACTATCTCAGCTTTTTGGTTTTTTGAACGCTTCATAATTTGCCTCCATGTACAACTTAATTAATAACATTATATACCTAATCGCAAAAAAATACAAGTTTTATTTTTGTATTGAAAAATGTGGCGGAATAGTATACAATATAAAGGCGACAGAGAATAGCTGTTTGAAAGGAGATAATCTTATGCAAAGACACGATTCCCATGAATTTGACTTTGTGCATATGGGGGAGGACGGGGACTTCAAAACCCTGCACGTGGCACTTACCGTAGCAGACTACGAAAAACCCCGCATCCGCTTAGACATTCATTCCGTAGAGGAAATTGACGATGTCACCTTAACCCAAATTGTATATGACATACAAAACACTCGCCTAAAAACCATGCGTCTGGATTTGGTAAATGAATGTGCCGTAACTCTGCACGTGAAAGGTGCAGAGGGTAGGCGGGTTGATTTGGTAAATGCTTAACATTGGTGTAGACATTGGTGGCACAAAAATTGCTGCTGGTGTTGTTTGTGGTGGTAACATTTTGAAAAAAATAACTTTACCCACCTACCCAGATAGAGGTCAGGGGGCTATTATTGCTGATGTGGTAAATATTTGCAAACAATTACTCGAAGAATTTCCACAGGTTGATTATGTAGGTGTTGGTTGCCCAGGTGTTGTTGACCCCATAAATGGAATAGTCATAAAAGCTGAAAATTTAAGCTTTAGAGATGTAAGTATTAGCCAAGAGGTGTCAGAACTGCTAAAGTTACCAGTACACCTAGGCAATGATGCGAACTGTGCCGCTTTAGGGGAACATTTACATGGTGCGGCGGTAGGCTACAAAAACTCCATCACCATAACCTTAGGCACTGGCATTGGCGGGGGCATTATTTTAGACAATAAAATTTACACAGGTCCATTTTTTGTGGCTGGAGAAGTTGGGCATCAGGTGATTGTTGTGGGCGGTGAAGCTTGCACCTGTGGGCAGTTAGGTTGTTGGGAAGCATACGCATCTGGCACAGCCTTGCAAGGCACGGGTGGCACTCTCACCAAAGACTTTTTGAACTACTTAACTGTGGGTATTGCCAACTTAGTCAACATTTTACAGCCAGAAATCGTGGTTATAGGCGGTGGTGTTAGCCAAATGGGTCAACCTCTGCTAATTGGAATTAAGCATCATATTAAGGACAAAATTTTTGATGAGCGAGGCTTGACTAAGTTTGTACTGGCGAAACTTGGCAATGATGCTGGAATTATTGGGGCTAGTCTGTTGGGAGGGGTTTAACATCAATTATCAATTATCAATTAATGATTATCAATTAAACGAGCCATTGTCTAAGCACACTACTTTTAAGGTGGGCGGATTAGCGGATGTTTTTGTAACACCACAAAACGAAAACCAGTTAGCAACAGTGCTGGCAGACTGCCAAACCAACGGCTACGATTTTTTAGTTTTAGGTAATGGTAGCAATTTGTTGGTGGGTGACGGTGGTTTTCGTGGTGTTGTCATATCCTTACTAGGACTTAACAAAATTAAGCTGGTGTCAGACGACACAATCCATGCAGAAGCAGGGGCTTCTATGAAAGATTTAGCAGAATTCGCCCAATCTCACGGCATTACTGGTTTTGAATTTGCTCACGGCATTCCAGGGTCGGTTGGCGGTGGTGTTTATATGAATGCTGGTGCATACGAAGGCGAAATGAAGGATATTTTCCTGTCCGCACGTTGTATTAACCCAACTGGTGATTTTGTGGATGTAAACGCAGACCAAATGAACCTTGCTTACCGAAAGTCGTCAGCACAAAGCCAAGGGCTTATAATTGCGACCTCTTTATTCAGAGGCAAGGTAGGGGACAAAGGCCAAATTACCACCAAAATGATTGACCTACAAACACGTAGAGAAGAAAAACAACCCCTAGAAATGCCGTCAGCAGGCTCAACTTTCAAACGCCCAGAAGGGCATTTTGCTGGTAAGCTAATAATGGACGCTGGTTTGCGTGGTTACGCCATCGGTGGCGCACAGGTCAGCGAAAAGCATTGCGGGTTCATCGTCAACAAAGGTGGTGCAACCGCTAAAGACATTCTGGACTTGATTAGCCACGTGCAAAATGTGGTTCAAGAAAAGTTTGGTATTTTACTAGAAACCGAAGTTAAAATAGTGGGGGATAAGAATGATAATAACCAAACTTGATATAGACTGCCTGCATTGTCAGGAGCAACTTTACCCAGTATTCAGAGAATATTTTTTAGGCTTGTTTGAGAACGATGAAACAGAGTACAACCGAATAAAGGATAGGGTAGACGAAATTTTCACTAACTACCTTGATGATATGAGGCATCAAGATTCTTGGATTTTTGTTGGTCGTGATAATGGGCAGATTGTAGGCTTCATCTTCACCCAAATAGACCAACCCCATAAAAGCTGGTCCAAGCGTCAAGGGTGGGGGCTTATCCGTGAAGCATATATTGTACCAAACCAGCGTAAAAAAGGTTTTGCAAAAGCCTTGGTTGTACACGCAGAAGCTATAATGAAAGAAGAAGGGGCAACCAGACTTTATCTAACCACCGACGAAGCCTTTGATTTTTGGCAGTCAATGGGGTACACCGACAGCGGTGAAATTGAACCAAACAATAATGGCAAAATTTATATAAAATAATCAAAAGTATCGGTAAGGGGTAATAAAATGTCTGATTTGTCATTTTCTTCCAAGGTTAAGCAGGAAATCGTGAATACGAAACCGAAGGATAAATGCGAACAAAGGGCGTATATACGCCAAGCCTATCAATTAGCAGGAACCATGGTGCATCCCGAAAAAGGCTATCATATGGAATTTGCCACAGACCCCCTATACAAACAGCGTTTGACAGATGCTTTCATACACTTCAACCTGTCCCCTAAAGAACATCACCGCAAGGGGGTGGATATTTTGTATTTTAAGGAAAGTGAGCAAATCGCCACCATACTTGCTATTATGGACACTCCAAAAGCTTTGTTTGAATTTGAAAATTGTCGTGTTGACAAGGATATGAACAATGTCATAAACCGTACCGCCAACGCCCAAGCTGCTAATGCAGACAAGGTTATATCTGCATCCGCTCGTCACGTTCGGGATATACAGGACATTCAAAGAATTGAGGGGTTATCCAGTTTGCCATTAGAACTGGTTAAGGTTGCACAAGCCCGTCTCGAAAATCCATTTGCACCCCTAGAAGTCATTGGTGCGGAACTTTCACCGCCATTATCTAAGTCGGGTGTCAACCACCGTCTGCGTCGCATTGGCGAAATCGCCCAACAATACAGAAAAAGGGTAGGGGAATAGCTTATGTCAAGATATTATGATGAACAAGAAACGAAAAATAAAATACGACTAGACCAATTGCGAAAACAACTACCACCCTTTTTGTCAGAGTTTTTTCGTAACCGAGCCGACCACACATCCAGCCGAACCCGCTTGGCATATGCCTATGACTTGCGGCTATTTTTCAATTTCCTAACTAGCGAAACCTTGGATTTCGGAGATTTAACTGTAGACACTTTCACCTTGGACCATTTCAGCAAAATCAATGATGACCATATAGAAGAATTTTTGGATTATCTCGGCTTTTACATAACAAACAGATACAAGGAAGGAACAGAGTTTAACGCAGAAAACCAATCCACGGGTAAGGCACGCAAGTTGTCTACTTTGCGGGCAGTATTTGCATATTTTTACAAAAAGGGCAAGGTGTCAGCAAACCCAGCAGAATTGGTAGATATGCCCCCTGTAAGGGAGAAGGTGAAGGTTTATCTTGATGTGGACGAAATTGCTGATTTACTTGACATGGCGGATGAAGGTTCGTCTCTAACCAAAAAGCAAAAGGATTATCATGCTCACACCCGCAGTCGGGATGTGACTTTGCTAAGTCTTTTGTCTGGCACAGGCATCCGTGTATCAGAAGCCGTGGGTCTTAACCTAAATGATGTTGATGTGGACAGAGGGAGTTTTCGTGTGGTTCGCAAAGGTGGTGATGAAGCCATTTTGTTTTTTAACGAAGAAATCGAGCTTGCCTTGCGGGAATACCTAGATATTCGCTCTATCAAAAAGCCACAAACAGGGCATGAAAACGCCCTGTTTCTGTCCATGCAAAACCGCCGCATCACTGCCAGAGCGGTGCAAAATCTCGTAAAAAAGTATTCAGAGCTGGCGGTTAGTTTCAAAAAAATTACCCCACATAAGCTTCGCTCGTCTTTTGGCACAAATATGTACCGTCAAACGGGGGATATTTACTTGGTTGCTGACCTTTTGGGTCATAAAGATGTAAACACTACCCGCAAAAGTTATGCTGACACCAAACAAGAAGCGGGACGGCGTGCTGCTAAAGCCTACCGCCTGCGAGGGGATGATTAGCTAATGCTCCGTTATATACCCAATACGGTCAAGCGAGTAATCACTTGACCGTATTGGGTATTGGGGTATGGTTCACTTTAATGTCAACTCTAGTTCTCGAAAATATCTAACTCAAAGTATCTAACAAGATTTCTTGCTATACCCTCTATTAAATCTACTTCAAAAACAAATGTACCCATTTCTTGTATTCCCCCAGAATGTCGTAGGTTACTTATAGGAAAAAAGTGATACATTAGTTTGGCCGTGTATACCCCAGGCGAATCGCTGACTTCTAATAATATGAAGTTTCCGAATAAAGTATTGCGTGCCATTAATATAGAATCTGTTTCTCCAAAAAAATCTCGCTCTAGAAATACGGGAATCACTTCGCCTGTCGTTAGGTTTCTCGTTTCCAGTATGATACTTGTGTTTAATTGTCGATTGTTTATTACGACTGTTCTGTATACATATTGGAGATCCGAAGTAACACGAGTACGTTCACTAATGCTAATGTCATCCACAATCCATCCATGAGTGCCTATGTTGCTTGCGAGTAAAACGGAAAGTGTTGTGATTGAAACTATAAATGACGAGTACAAGCCGAATCTGCGGATGATTTTGATTTTTGTGGCTAGTATGAGCCACACTGTGGCAGAAGCTAAAACAAACACTGCATAACCCCGAAAATCTAGCCATCCTCCACGCCAATCATCTCTATTAAAGAAGGCGGTTGACGATAAATAATTCAGCACTAACACCACTATCCCAATCGCAATCATAAGAGATAGAACTATCAAGTGAGCCTTAGAAATTTCAGGTGCTTTAAGCTTCAAGAAAAACCGCAACAAAAAGATAAGACCGATTATGCCTCCTGGGATTATTACATACATTAAAACTATAATATATATTGCCTCCTCAAAGGTAAATAAAGGAGGACCTAAAAGTATCATAAAACACCTCCCGAATGGGCCCATGTGACTTTATTTATTTAGGCGTTTCAACGCCTGCCTAATAATTTGTTCTGCCGACATATCGGTTAGGGCGATTTCCATAACAGCACGTAAGGCTTCGCTTCGGGAATACCCCAGTGATAATAGAGCGTCGGTAGCTTCCTGTTTGGCTCCTGCATTGCCAGCTGAAATGATTTGTTGCGGGGCAACCTCCCCAGATATTTCTGCGGACTTCATTTTGTCCTTCAGCTCTAATATTATGCGGTTGGCAAGCTTTTTGCCCACACCAGGCGCTCTTACCAGTTCGTCAGCTTCTTCGGTTAGTATGGCAAGAGCAATTCGGCTTGCATCAAGTGTGGATTGGATTGCAAGTGCAACCTTCGCCCCTACACCACTAACGCTGGTCAGCAAATGAAACATTTGTACATCCTCTGCCGTTAAAAATCCGATTAATGAAATATCATTTTCCTTTATTTGCAGGGCGGTATGTAGCTGGATTTCTTGCCCCAACGCCAGACGTGACAAGGTAGATGTTGACGCTTGCACATGATAGCCCATTGCTCCTGCTTCCAAAATCAACGCCCCTTCACCAACATGGGCGACCTCGCCTTTTATGTATGCAATCACTAATTTACACCGCTTTCTAAGGCATTTTGTATGGCAGATAAAATCACTAAGCTGCTATTGGTTGCACCCGAAACCGTGTCCACGTGTAAGGTTTGTTGTGCAACAACCCTGTCGGCAACCACTTCCGCAAAAACTGCGTCATCCCAGCTACCATGGTGATGATTGATAATAACCACTTGGGTTATCACATGGTTTTCCACGGTAACATCCACATCCGCAGAAACAAAACCTGCATCAAAAGAGCCGCTAAAAGTTCCATCTGGCACACGGGACAGGTCTGGTGTTTCTAATACAATACTTTGAATCGTGCTTCTGTACTGATGCAAGGCATGGAGATACCATCCGCCCACTGCAAGCCCTGCCACAACAACAACTGCCACTGCGGCAATAATAATTTTCTTGGTTTTCTTAGTCATAATTTTACCATCCTTCTTTATTAATACTTAATTTTTTAGGACAAATATATCTGTACATTCGCCACACATGATGTCTCTAATCATTACAATTTTCCCTCGTTGATTTTAACTGCAAATCTGGGTTTAGTAAACAACTTCCTTATCTTAATTATTTTCTGCACCCCCCACCCCTGGTAAAACCGACTTTAGTAGTAGGTCAAACCCACTCTTCATAAATTCTTCCGAGGTCGTTTCCATTCGATAGTTGATGTACAACCGTTTTTTGTGTGCCAGAGAAATTATGCCACATACACTGCCCCACAAGGCAAAAATTGTTTGGGGTAGGGCGGGTAGGTCGTTTCGTATTTGTCCTTCATTCATCCATCGCACAAAAAACTCTGCCATTATTGCGTTTATTTCCTCACCCACTTGATAAACTTGAAATAGCACAGGGTCTGACTGGTCTGTAACGATTTTAATTTCGCCAAGGACACTGTCGAAGTACATCGGGTGCTTGGCGTAAAAATCGGCAACGGTGTTGCAAATTGCGTAAAAGCCATCGGAAAAATTTTCTGCATCTTTGGTTGCATTCTCCAACCCATCACGCAACATGACATAGTGTTCTAGCACAATGCAGTCAAATATTTCCTCTTTGCTTTTGAAGTAGACATAAATTGTGGATTTGCTACAATCAGCTTTTTTTGCGATATGGTCTACGGTGGTTTGCTCCACACCTTTTTCCGCAAACAATTCTTTGGCGGCTGTGACTATATTGTTGCGATTGAACTGGGATAATCGCTCTTTTTTACTCATCATAAGCCCCTTTCATTATGTTAGTTTATTTATAATACCATGGGTTCGATTATTTGTCAAGCATAAAATTAAAAAACTCGAAAAAAATTTCGAGTTTGATTTTCGCTAATTTATCTATCAACTTCTACACGAACAATTTCACCAGTACGCATGGACACATAAACCTCATGTATAAGATTATTGTGAAAAACTTCCACACTCCACACTCTGGTCAGTCCTGCAAGGTCACGTTCGGGGGTGTTTGCTACGCCGCCACCCACATAAGAAATAGCAATTTGTGTCGCCTCGTCACTAGATGTGCTAGCGGGCCAAAACATAAAGGCGAAGCCAAAAACCAAAATCACCCCAAGTGCCACCACAAAACGCTTTAGCCAAGTCCTATCCTTAATTTCATGTGACATTTCGGTCGGTTCTTCATTAAACATAAAGCTACCCCCTATAAATCATTGACTTTAATCCCCTTGTTCAAACTTAACAATGTCACCTGTATGTACATTAATGTAAAATTCAATTACATGACGACCACGCTGGGCATTTGGTACCCTAAATTCCAATTCCCAAACCCATTGTCCACGTTCCCATTCCGTGCCAGAATGAGAGTGGAAATTAGCCACAATACCCCTTCTTGCCAAGTCGCTATACGCAATTTCGATAGCTTGTTCTAGGGAAATCGCTGGATTTGTTGGTCTATTATTTTGTGAGTTTGAGGTTGGAGTTGTTGGCGTATTATTTTGTGGGTTTAAGTTAGAATCTGCCACAATACTTGGTATTTCTTGTGGAAGCGGTTGAAAAGCGGGGTAGTTTGGCGCAATACCCACTACTTCATTAACCATTTCACGACTTGTTAAGTGAACGGTATTTGTGGAATCCTCCCAAGCAACATCAAAACCTAAGGCATTTGCTACATCACGTGTGGGAAGGTATGTTCTTCCCTCAAAAATAAAGGGTTCATACTCAGTTTCCACCACAACACCATCCACCGCAATACGGATATTGTTAAAATTTACCGTGATGTTTTCTTGGGCAACCCTTGCAACTACGGGTACGGCAATCGCCACTACACCAACAGCCAAACCACCTATTAAGATGCCCTTTAATCTCTCCTTCATAACATACATCTCCCTTCTTATTATAACATACCAGACGTAATAAGTTGATAAAAAGTTCCATGAAAGTTCAAATTTTTCTTAATTAAAGATTTTTGATTTTGAAATCCCGTTGCGTTTCACGACGGACATCTTTTGCGGCAAGGATTGCCCGCTTATCGTATAATTTTTTACCTTTTGCCAAGGCAATGTCAATTTTAACATAAGGTCCTGAAAAATAAAGCTTAACAGGGACAATGGTGTACCCATCTTTGGTAACAGCCCCCATCAACTTGTTAATTTCACGGCGATGCAGTAATAGGCGTCGCTTTCTCAATGGTTCTTTTTTGTCGCCAGCCACCGTGGTAAAATCGTAAACGGAAATGTGCATGTTTACCAAATACGCCTGCCCATCCCTAATTTCCACATGGCTGTCCCCCAAATTACAACGTCCAGCCCGCAGGCTTTTAACCTCCTGCCCAAACAATTCCATCCCTGCTTGAAAGGTTTCTTCAATAAAATAATTATACCTTGCCTTTTTGTTTTGTGCAATTAGTTTATACCTACGTTCTTTATTCATGCTCGACCCCCGTTGTATAGTTGGAAACTTCCAAACCACGACCTATGTGAACTCGTCCATTTCCAGCGTCCAAAACTTCTTTTAACATACCACGAGTGTCTGCTAAGCCATAATTCACCTTTTCTTTGGCATTGATGTTGACAAAGGAAATCGGCAAACCAGCTGATAGGAAGAATGACTTACTAGATTGCAGTTGAAAATGCAAATGTGGCTCGGACGTGTTACCAGAATTGCCACATTTACCGATAATTTGCCCTTGCTTAACCTCGTCACCTTTACGGACGGTAATGCTTCGTGGCAACAGATGGGCAGAAACGCTAAATTCTCCATCTGCGTGTTTTATAATCACAAAATTACCCCGAATATCCCAAGTGTCGCAAAACACCTTTGTACCGTTTACCCTACTGTTCCTGTGCTTGTTGCTAACCTTCACAACCACCCCGTCAGCAGGGGCGATAATGTCCTTATCATAACAATAATAACTTTGTAAACTTTTGACATCTCCGTCAAACGACTTGCCTTCGTTGTCCATAATTATAAAATCATAAGCATACCTTTGCGAGACAATGTTCCAAGAATGTGACATTCCTGCGTCCGCACCGCCATTAAAAACTGTCCATTCTCCATTAAAAGGCAAAATGTAATCCACCTTACAACCATAATCGCTCTTTGACGGCATCTTTTTCCTATATTTAATTCTGACAACCCAATTGCCTGCGGTTTGTATAATGTATATCCAAAAACCCACATCTAAAAATACAAAAACACCAAGCGAGCCAACTAAATAGAAAATCGGCGGGAATGGAGAAATATCAAGCAAGCCCAGCCAATCCACAAAGGTCAGCCACGCAACGCCGATTGTCCATAATATTCTTGGTATAATCAAAATAATTCGCATTTTTACCTGCTCTCGGTATTAGGTGGTGGCACGATAGCCACATTCCTTCTCATTACTGCAAACGATTTTCTTGGTTTTTGTTCCTTTTTCAATCAAATACTCGCCACATTTGGGACATTTGTCGCCAGTGGGCTTGTTCCATGACATAAACTCGCATTCGGGATTTTTTTCACAACCAAAGTAAACACGACCTTTTTTCGTCTTTTTTATCATTACTTTAGCTTGGCATGCGGGGCAGTCAACCCCAGCTTCTTCTAACAATGGCTTAGCATTGCGACAATCAGGGAAACCTGGGCAAGCCAAGAAGCGTCCATATCTACCGAATTTTATTACCATTAAACGCCCACAATGTTCACAGGGGATGTCGGTTTCCTCATCCCTGATTTCCACTTCACCAATGCTTTCCTCGGCACGACTTACGGTTTCTTGGAAGGGATAGTAGAAGTTGCGGAGAATGTCTTTCCATGCCACCTCGCCTTCCTCCACAGCATCTAAAGTTTCCTCCATTTTTGCGGTGAAGTCAATATCAACTATTTTATCAAAATGCTCTGCCATTATGTTGTTTACCACGCCACCAAGCTCAGTGGGGTGCAGGTTTTTTTGCTCTTTGCTTACATAACCACGGGCAGTAATCGTTGCAATTGTAGGAGCGTATGTGGAAGGGCGACCAACGCCATTTTCTTCCAGTGTTTTAACTAACGTAGCTTCAGAATATCGTGGCGGGGGCTGGGTAAAGTGCTGGCTTGGTGTTATTTTAAGTAATTTTAACACCTCGCCAACGGCAATTTCTGGTAGACTATTGGTCTCCTCCTCTTTATCCTCTTGGTTCATGTAAACCTTTTTATAACCCTCAAATTTAAGGATTGAACCACTGGCGTTAAAAAATTGGTCGCCAGCAGCGATTTTAACAGCCACCGTATCAAAAACAGCAGGGGTCATAAGGCTCGCTATGAAACGTCGCCAAATTAGCCTGTAAAGTTTGTGTTGGTCTTTTGACAAGCTTGCCATTGCTTCCTCTGGTGTTATGTGTACGTAAGTCGGGCGAATGGCTTCATGGGCATCCTGGGTGCGACGTGCAGATTTAACGGCGGGCTTTGTCTTAACGGCAAAATCCGCACCAAAATTCTCCAAAATATGGGCTTTTCCAGCTTCAAAGGCTTCGTCAGAAATACGCACGCTGTCGGTACGGATATAACTGACAAGACCGATTGTACCATGCCCAGCAACTTCCACGCCCTCATACAACTGTTGGGCTATCATCATGGTTTTGCGGGTGGCAAAGCCAAGTTCCCTTGCAGCGTCTTGCTGAAGCGTGGACGTGGTAAATGGTGACTGCGGTCGTCGTTGACGCTGGGATTTTTTAACATCCTTAACTACCAATTCTGACTTACTTACATCAGCAAGCACGGCGTCAGTGTCTTCCTTGCAGGTCAATTTGGTTTTCTTGTCATTCTTACCATGATAGCGGGCTTCAAACTTTTTCTTTGCTGCTCCGCTAACTTGTGCTTCAATTGTCCAGTATTCCTCGGGAATAAAGTTTTCGATTTCTTCCTCACGGTCGCAAATAATTTTAAGTGCAACCGATTGAACACGTCCAGCAGACAAACCTTTTTTGACTTTCTTCCATAACAGAGGGCTGATTTTATAGCCCACAACCCTGTCAAGGGTTCTGCGGGCTTGCTGGGCATCAACCAGTTTCATATCCAGCGGGCGGGCGTTTTTGATGCTGTCTTTAACCGCCGTTTCGGTAATTTCGTTAAAGGTTATACGAGCGGTCTTTTCTGGGTCAACCTTCAAAGCGTGGATAAGATGCCAAGAAATGGCTTCGCCTTCTCTATCAGGGTCGGTGGCAAGATATACTGTTTTTGCTGTTTTTGCCTCTTTACGAAGTTTGGCAAGCAAATCACCCTTACCACGTATGGTGATATATTTTGGCTCAAAATCCTGCTCTACAAAAATACCAAGCTCACTCTTGGGCAAGTCCCGAACGTGACCCATAGAAGCCTCTATTTTATATCCAGACCCCAAAAACTTTTTCAAAGTTTTAGCCTTTGCAGGGGATTCTACAATAACCAAATTTTTCGCCCTTGGGGCGGTAGTTTTTTTCGTTGTCGTTGTTGTCTTTGACAAACTTTACACCTCTATCTAAAATTTATTGATTTACGCATACACAATTGGTGCGTTGTTTTTGACCAAATCCGTGAAAGGTTCCGTCCACGGTTCAACTTCAATGCCTAATTCTTCTAATTTGCTTACCACACCAAATTTTCTGGCACAGCTTACACAAGCAGAAAATTTCACCCCTGCCTGCATAGCTATGACTAACTCCTCTTGGATTATTTTGTTTTCGGTTACGAATTTAACAGGCGAACCCCACAAAATTACTGTCACATCATCCCAATGGTGGTTAATTTTACTTTGGGTAGAATAAAACATAACTAAAAACTGGGACGTGTGTAAATTGTCGTTTGACCATAATATATGCAACTTTTTCATTTCCATTAATTCTCCTTAAATTCTTATGTATTTGTTGCCAGCAAGCTTTTTCACCAATGAAGAAATTTCAAGCTCCAACAGAATCATATTTACATTTGACACCCCAAGTCCCGTTGCTTGGACAATATATTCTATGGACATTGGTTCGTAATTTATACAAGAATACACCAAAGTCGCATCTGTTGCAAGTGTGATTTTTGATGGGTTGGTTGCCAAGTTCTCTGAAAGTGCCTGTTTTTCGGGTTTTGTGGCTTCAAAAAACTTTTCCAAATGTCGATGGGATTTTAGAGATATGATTGCGTCAAGATAGTTGGTTATGGGGATAGCTCCATCTTTAATTAACTGGTTTGTGCCTTTACTTTTGCGACTAAAAATATCACCAGGGACAGCCAGCACCTCTTTGCCTTGGTCAAGTGCGTGACCCACGGTGATAGACGTCCCACTACGCTCATCCGCTTCCACCACAATAACAGCATCTGCCAAACCCGCAATTATACGGTTTCTTGCGTGAAATGTGCCGATTTGCGGTCGACTGCCTAGTGGTAATTCTGTAACCAAAGCCCCATGGTGAGGGATTTGGTTATACAGTTGTTGGTTCTCATAAGGATAACAAATATCAATACCACTGGGCAAAACTGCAATGGTCGTGCCACCTGCTTCTAATGCACCCTTGTGGGCGTGAGCATCCAACCCCCTTGCCATTCCACTGACGATGACAACACCCACAGTCGCCAATTCTTTCGCTAAATGGTGTGCTGCTTTTCTGCCGTAAATGGTATTATCACGTGTGCCGACAATCGCAACAGCAGGAGTGCCTTCGTTGGGAAGTTGACCCCTAACATAAATGCCAACAGGCTGATTTGGTATGTCCCGCAAACGCTGAGGGAAACGTCTATCGCTTTGGGGAATGTAATCATGATTATTCATTATTAGCCCCCAACAATTCTAATGCAAATTCAATAAAGTCCTCGCCATACAAGTAAATATCAGGTGCAAGCCCCACATTGTGGATTGACCCGCCATCTGGTGTCTGTATATAAATCACAGTTGCACGGACAGCAAAACCACGACGCATGGGCAAAGTAACTTGCCCAACCGCCTTTCCAACACTGGTTTGACCGATGGTTGTCACATTATCCAAATTGGCTTGCAATGCGGCAATTAGACTTTCGGCGGCGGATGCAGTACGATAGTCCTGTAGAATTATGATTTGGTCAAACTCCAAATAGATATTACCACTGGCACGTCGCTCACGAGTGAAAATATTATGCCGAGCATAGTCAATACCCACGACAGCGCGTCGCTCTAAAAACAGCCCAGAAATAGCTTGGGAAACCGCCAAATTCCCACCACCATTGCCACGCAAGTCAAGTACCAAGTTATCAAATCCTGCAAGTTCTACTTTGTTGTCCATTACAAAATTTTCTACTTGCGGAGAAATGTTGGGCAACCACAAATAAGCAACACCATCAGCAATTTCTCGAAACTCCGCTTGTGCTGCCTGCTGTTGAACCCTGTTGCGTTGTGCCTGACGCATTGTTGGCGTATATTGATAGGTAAAGCGGTCGCCCCCCACCTGCCGAATCTCTTGTGTCACCACTGCAACCACTAAATTGTCAAAATATCGGTTATAATTGTCGGGTACAAAACCTAAATGGGTTTGGAACATCTCATTCAGCACATCTGTGTGAATGTAGTTACCTGCAATCAGCAACCGGAACTGCATATAATCGTAATTTATGAAAACCAAAGCGAACATGCCACTTAATAACACAACGATGCTCGCCAATGACACAATCTTAAACCTCAAATATCTTTCAGCCACCGACCTAATTCTCTTAACACGTTTTCGTCTAAACACGATGCAACCCCATTCTAAATCTACTTATCATTTATCAGTGATATTATGTCGTAGATTTTATACATTCGGTTATCCATTTCCGATATTTGGTCGGCTATACTTGCCAACTCATCACTTAGATGTTTTGGGATGTCACCTTTGTATTTGTAACGCACTTTATGCTCTAAAGTCGCCCAAAAATTCATGGCCTCTGTGCGTATTTGGATTTCAACTGCCACCTCATCCATTTTACCAGAATAAAAAACAGGCACGTGGGCTATTATGTGATAGCTACGGTATCCACTGGGCTTGGGTTTGCCTACATAGTCCTTTTCGCTTTCAATTCTTAAATCTGGTATAGAGCGGATAAGGTCTGCTAGAAAATAAATGTCAACAGAAAAAGGACAGAGTATACGAATGCCCGCAATGTCCCGCAGGTGTTCTCTGGCACTCTCTGCCGTCACCTCCACCCCTAAGCCATGAAGTTTCTGGGCAATGCTTTCTGGGGTCTTGATACGGCTGGCTATATAGTCAATTACATCTTTGCTTTGAAAGTTTCGCAAATCTTCATGTACAATCCGTAGTTTGGTGAGCAAAGTTTCAAGACCCCATTGATAAATTGGGGTTATTTTTTTAAGTCTAGCAAATTCTTCTTCATTAAAGCGTACTGGTGTTTGCATTTTCTTGCCCTCCGTTTAATGGGTGGAGTAGGGGTAGGGGTAAAGATATAGTAAAAACTGCACCGCCGTTGATAGAGTTTTGTGCCTTAACGGTGCCACCGTGTTGCTCTGCAATAGATTTAACTATCGACAGCCCAATTCCCGTGTTGCCGCCCTCTCCCTTAAAAAACCGTTCAAAGACATGGGGTAAAATCTCTTGTTTTATGCCATTGCCATCGTCTGCCACGGTGATTTCTATTTGATTTTCGGTTTGATAACATGATATGGTTATTGTTGTAGTGGCATAACGAATCGCATTAGAAATTAGGTTATCCACTGCACGAGAAATTAACTCAGGAATACAGCGATAGGGTGGGGGAGTTTTATCAAAATCAAAGGTGAAGGCGATTTTGTTCTTGTCTGCTAAGGTTTGTTGACTTACAACACATTCTTTTAATATTTCCATCAAATCGACTTCTTCTTTTTTATATGCGGTGGTTATGTTATCAAGTTGAGCTATATACAACAAGTCCTTAACCAACTCCGTCATTTTGTTGGTTTCTTGCAAAATTGTTTCTGCCGCTTCTTTCGGTTGCATCACATCATACACAATTCCCTCCGCATAGGATTGGATGGACATTAAGGGTGTCCGCAACTCATGGGATGCGTTTTGAAAGAAAGTTCTTTGCTCGCTGTCATACACCGCAAGCTGGGCAACTGTCTGATTTAGGGCATCGTTCAGATCTGCCAACTCTTGGTCGTTAAATTCATAGTCATTTGTTTCAAAATTATTAGGACCGATACCTGAAGCAAACCTCCCCAACCTTTCAATTGGGCGAGTTATAGAATTGGATAGAAAATAAGTGACAACCAGCGACACAACAAACAGCACGCCCACAAAGGCAAAGAGAGGGATACCCAGCAAGCGGATGGCCACCACTGACCTGTCGTGTTCTGGTGCATAATCCCCTAAGTAGTATTGAGCCATCTGTCGGCGTTCCATTAAATTTGGTTCATCAAACCTTATAAAAGAGTCGAAAACAACGGTTACCAAAACGTAAGATACAAAAAACACAGCAGAAAACGCCAGAAAAATCCGCTTGTGCATCTTGGTCCGCACTTTACTCATTTTTCTCACGCTCAAATTCTATGCGGCGGAAAATGGCTTCAACACGTTTTACCAACGCCATGGGGCTAAATGGTTTGATTAGATAGTCATCACTGCCTAAATCCAGACCCGTGGCGTAGTCTAGGTCGCTGTCACGGGCTGTTAGCATTATTATAGGCACAGTGCTTTTTGACCGCAATTCCCTACAAACAACAAAGCCATTAGAACCAGGCATCATAACATCAAGAACCACCAAATCTGATGGATTGTCCGCAAATGCCATAAGCAAATCGTCACCAGTCTCAAAATCTTCCACATCAAAGCCAGCTTTTTCTAAAAACTGCTTAATTGCCATGCGAATTGTATACTCGTCATCAGCTATGTAAATTTTCTTTTGCATATTAAACCCCCTATGAAATACTACCACAATTACTATAACACTTTTTTGTGGGAAAGGCAAATACTTTTCCTCATTTTTATTTGGTTTTTACGAATAGTTGAATATACACGATTTATCCACAAGACATTTTTGGTTTTTACGAATAGTTGGTGTGAATAACTAATTCCTGTGTGGATTTTGTTTGTGTTTTGCGAATAATTGCTTGGGAAATAATTGAGAATGTGGCTGTTGTGCGATAGCCCATTAGAAGTCTGCATTGTATGTCCTATTTATCCAAACGATACCGTCAAATTACAAAGAGGAGTGCTGATAAATGTAGAACGAGCAATAACCCACCCCTAATAGTTTAGAGTAAGTATACACCTTGCAATCTTGTCCTAAGAGTTTGTATCATAGCACCTAAAAGATGATTACCAAAATAAGTGTTCGTAATACGGTATAAGGTAAAATATCTACATCTATTCGCAAAAGTTACATTTTGCGAATAGATAATATATCTCCCTACCCCAATGAAAGCGCCATATTCACTTCATATACACCATCTTCACAGATAACATCCGTTTGAACAAAACCAAGGGATTGATACAACCCTTTTGCCACTTCGTTTCCGTGAGTATAAGTAGTGGTGATAATTTTGGCGGCATAGCCAAGCTTCAAAGCATCAATTAACATGCTAAGAAAAGCCTTACCCTTACCTTGCCCTTGATGAGAATTGGTCAACCAAAAAAGCCCATAGAAAAAACGCCCCTTCTTCCCACTGCCGTATCAGGGCGAATCCAATCCGCTCGCCCTTATCTTCCAAATAAAAACCAAGACAATCTTTGCCCTTTAAGGCGTCTTGTATTCGCTGTGTCGACGGAAGTTGTTTGGTTTGTCCTTCTGTTAAATTTAAGGGATTATACGTTTTGGTTGTAACTATTCGCAAATTACATCAACTCCTGTTTTTGTAATATCAACGGTTCGTTAGCCCTTTACACCCCTTTATCAGGGCAACTATGTCCCTGGGTGTGTTATGGATACCTATGCTTGCACGCAACATTCCTTCTGGGACCATATCCGTTTCATGCAGGGTACTCGTTAAGCGTCTTACGTAAGGGTGGGCGCAAAAAGCAGCGTATCGCAAGGATATTCCGTACTCTGTTGACAACCGCTCCGCAGCGACTTGTGGAGTAATACCATCAATGGTAAACGGTATAATGCCTACCCTGTCAACATAATTCGTCCCATACAAGGTAACTTCAGGAATTGCAGACAAACCCTTTAGGGCTTGATGAAACAACTCATCTTGGTGACGCTGTATACGCCCAAAACCAATGCCGTTAAGAGCCTCTATAGACTTTAACATACCTACAACCGCTGGAAAGTTAGGTGAGCCAGCTTCATAAAGCTCTGGTGCTTGGGTATAAGTTGCGTGGTCATCATCCACGGTAATCACCGCACCGCCACCATAAAACTCTGGAATGTGATTGTTTAGCACATGAGTAAGCCCAATAACTGCCCCACCACCAAAAGGCGAATACATTTTGTGTGCAGAAAAAACGAAGAAGTCAATATCCTCCTCCACGCTTTTGCCTGTCATGGAAAACGGACGATGAGCAGCAATCTGCGCTCCATCCACAATAATTTTAGCACCGTAGCTATGAGCAATGCGAGCAATTGCGTGGACAGGGTTCACATAACCCGTCACATTGGAAGCTGCCGTAACTGTAACATACTTCTCCATGTCTCTATATCTGTCTCGCCCAAGAATTTCTGCAAAATCCCCCAAAATCAAATGACCTTCTTGGTCTACCTCCACATATTCCACATAAGCCCGCTCTTTCCAAGGTAAATCGTTGGAATGATGCTCCATCCTAGTAGAAACCACCAAAACCGGCTTGTCTATGTTGGTGAGGGCGGATGCCAATTTGTTCATACCGTCAGTTGTGCTATTTGTATAAAACGCTGTATATTTTTCGCTATCTGCCCCGAAAAATTTCTTTATGACGTTTCGCCCATGTTCATAAATCCCTGTAGAAAGCTCTGAATTGCGACCACTCCCTCGCCCAATAGAACCATAGTGGGAAAGTTGTCGCACCACTTCATCAACAACCACCTTCAAAGGTGGGGTTGTGGATGCGTTGTCCAAATATATCATATAGCCACCCCCTTGCCCAGTATATGCACAAGTTTGCCCAGTGGCTATTTCTGGGGTTATTTCAGTTCGGCTATGGTGATGCCACTGTCCCCTTCCCCAAATTCCCCAAGTCGGTAGCTCTTAACGTGCGGGTGTCCTTTTAGATATTTTTGGACAGCACTTCGCAAAGCACCCGTGCCTTTTCCGTGGATAATTTCTACTTTACCTACATTTGCTAAAAAAGCATCATCCAGATATTTGGACAACTCCTCCAAGGCTTCCTCTACAAGCATCCCTCGAAGGTCAGAGGTAGCAGAAATGTGCATAGATTTAGGTGCGGATGGATGAAATCCACCTTTGCGGGCGGATGGCTCTGGTTTGGGTGTTGACCCACCTTCTTCCAGCGACAAATCTGATAGCTTAACCTTCATTTCCATCGATCCAAACAGCACTTTTGCTTGATTTTTCTCCACACTCACAATTTGACCTCGTTGCCCAAGACTGTTGATGAACACCGCATCTCCCGCCACAAGAGGACGGTCGACTGGGCGAAGTTTGCCCTGTGCCTGTGCCGTGCCGTCAAATTCTACAACCATATCGTCCATTTTGTCCTTCAACTTCTTGCGGGTATCTTCTGCTTTGGTAAAACTGCCACTAGAAGTCTGAATTTTACGCATTTCCTTGATTATGCCGTCCGCATCTTCTTTGGCAGAGGCAAGCAAAGCCCTCGCTTCTAACCTCGCTTCGTTCAAAATCTTCTCACGACTTTGTATCATTTTGCGTTTTTGTTCTTCCAACTCGTCTGTCAGCTTCTGGGCTTCTCTGCGAAGTACCGCTGCCCTCTCTTCCTCTACCTCTACTGCCTTTTTCGTGATTTCTAGGTCGGTTATCACATCTTCGAAACGAATATCTTCATTTGTCAGCAGCTCCTTTGCTTGGCTAATTATATCGTCGGAAAGCCCCAATCTACTGGCAATGGCAAAGGCATTAGATTTTCCTGGTACGCCAATCAGCAAGCGGTATGTGGGGGCAAGGGTCGCCACATCAAATTCCACAGCACCCTACTCTACCCCATCAGTGGATAGGGCAAAAATCTTTAGCTCGCTGTAATGGGTGGTGATGGCACATTTTATGCCACGGCTCATCAAATTACGGATGATAGAGATTGCGAGTGCAGAGCCTTCCGTGGGGTCTGTTCCGCTACCAAGCTCGTCAAATAATACTAAACTTTCAAAAGTGCAAAGTCCCAAAATACGCACAATATTTGTCATATGGGCAGAAAATGTGGAGAGACTTTGCTCTATGCTTTGCTCGTCACCAATATCAGCAAAAACATTGTCGAAAACCGCCAAACGACTACCGAAGTCCGCAGGTATAAACAATCCTGCCATACCCATCAATGAAAACAACCCTAAAGTTTTTAGTGCCACCGTCTTGCCGCCCGTGTTTGGACCCGTAATTAGCAGGGCTGTAAAGTCTTCGCCAATGCGAATGTCCATCGGCACAACCTTTTCAACATTTAGCAGAGGGTGACGACCTTTGCTAATATTAACCACGCCAAAGTCGTTAAATTCAGGTTTTGTGGCTTGCATATCCAAAGCCAAAGAGGACTTGGCAAAAACAAAATCAAGGTATGTTAGGGTTTCCAAGTTGGCTTCTAGCATAGGTGCATTTTCTGCCACCTGTGCCGTCAACACCGTTAAAATACGCTCAATTTCCTCCTTTTCCTCTGCTTGCAACTCCTTAATTTTGTTGTTAAGGTTCACAACGCTCATGGGTTCCATAAAAACCGTTGCCCCACTGCCAGACATATCATGTATCATACCTGGGAAACTGCCCTTGTACTCCTGTTTAACAGGAACACAAAAACGACCGCCACGGATTGTCACCACCGCATCTTGTAACATATTTTTGTATGCGTTTGAATGAATTACCGACTGTAAAGCCTCATTAATCCGCCCATGGGACAACTTAATGCTTCGGCGTATGCCAGAAAGTGTGGCAGAAGCATCATCTGCCACCTCTTTTTCATTGGCAATTGAACGGGTTATGTCTTTTTCTAACTTATCAGGTATTTCAATTTGTTCAAAACGAGGGTCGAGCAAGTCCAAATAATCCCGACGCTCTACGGACTTAGCGTAATTTACCACCTTACGGCACACGTAAATAAATTCACCAATGTGAAAAAGCTCCTCAGTATTAAGCATACCACCAAAACCCGCACGTTTAAGGCTTGGGGCAATGTCCTTTATGCCACCAAGGGGCAGACCGCCTGCCTTCATAGAAAAATCCATGGCTTGCTGGGTCTCTGTCAGTGCCTGTCCAATGTCTGTAAGTTCCTTCAAGGGAGCAAGTTCCCCGCAAAGAGCTTTACCGCTTGGGGAAATGGCACGCCCTGCAAGCCGCTCTACAATTTTATCAAATTCCAAAACTTTCAAAGACCTACTATCCATCATTTTTCAACTTCTCCTTGCAATTTTGTCATATATATGTTATAATCCTTTGTTAGAGGTGACTTTATGAATTTTAACTCCGCTGCCATTGTGGACATGGCAAAGGCAAGAATAGATTTTGCCATTCAGCAACGAATGGCTGGGGCAAACCAAATCCGCCACATCGCCCCCACCCCATCTGATACAACTACCTACACAGAGGGCGTAGAACAAACCGAATTTCAACAGGTTCTAAACAACTTTGTTAGCCTTGGCATTCCCAACACCAACATCAATCCCGCAATTGATGCCGCTGTAACCGCTGCATCCATCCAGCATGGTGTTGATGCCAACCTAATACGTGCGGTTATTCGTGCTGAATCCAGCGGAAACCCTTTGGCGGTTTCCCACGCAGGTGCAATGGGATTAATGCAACTAATGCCAATCACTGCCCGTAATTTAGGTGTCACAGACCCCTTTGACATCGTGCAAAACGTCAACGCTGGCACGGAATACCTAGCAAGTCTTTTGGATAGGTTTAGCGGTGACGTAGAACTTGCTCTTGCCGCCTACAATGCTGGATGGCCAAGAGTGCAACAACACGGTGGCATACCGCCATTTGCAGAAACCCAAAGATATGTGCCAAGGGTGCTTGGTTTTCGTGAAGAATACGCAGTGCAACAATATGCCCAAAACAT
Organism: Defluviitaleaceae bacterium; assembly: GCA_009780485.1. GTDB lineage: Bacteria > Bacillota > Clostridia > Lachnospirales > WRAX01 > WRAX01. Next base: position 29,650 of record WQZZ01000009.1, read on the forward strand.
TGACCCGAGAAGGCGGTAAGCGACCGCCTTTTTTCTTGCAATGAGATTATAACACAAAACTTTTATAAAAGCTATAGAAAAAAACACTTGACAAAAAATTAGTCTTGATTTATAATAGTCTTAATTAGGACTGTTCCTAATTAAGACTATTTATTTTTAGGAGGGCAATATGCCAAGAAATCACAAAAAGAACACAAAGTACGCCAAAATCTTCAAAGAGGCGGCAAAAGCACGCCCGAAAGCCGAAGAAAACATCACAAAAACACCAACAAAAACCCATTTGTTGAAATTTGCTCTACCAACAATTTTATCCATGTTGATAATGAGTACCTTTGGTATAGTTGACGGCATTTTTGTTTCCCGTTGGATTGACCAAAGTGCCTTAGCGGCGGTATCTCTGGTATTTCCTTTCCTAGGTTTCATCATGGCAATCGGCTTTATGCTTGGTGTGGGCGGAAACGCCATGATAGCCAAAAAAATCGGCGAAGGAAAAGAATTAGAGGGTCGACAAAATTTCAGCCTGCTAATTCTAACAGGTTTCATCGTTTCTGTTTCCATAGCTTTAATTGGAATTTTTGCACCAGATTTTGTAATGGGTATTTTGGGTGTTAGTCCAGAGGCTCGTGAAATGGCGTTGGATTATATGATGCCATTGGTGTACTTCTTGCCCGTTATCGTTGCGGGTATGATGTTTCAACAATTTCTTATTACAGCTGGCAAAGCACATTACAGTGCCATTACAGCATTGTTTGGCGGTTTGATAAGTGCTGGACTTAACTTTGTTTTTATCTACGTGCTGGAAATGGGCTTGCAAGGTGCTGCATTAGCGACAAGCATCGGTTACAGTCTATCTGCAATGGTTGGTTTGGTGTTTTTTGCCATCAACCGCAAAGGAAATTTGTATTTTGTTATGCCAAAGTTTGATATTAAGGCACTGGGTAGAGCTAGCATTAACGGTGCGTCCGAAATGGTTACAATGCTATCCACCAGCATCGTGGTTGTGATTATGAACAATATCCTTATGAACCTTGAGGATGGTGGACTTATGGCTGTTGCGTCAGCTTCTGTCATGTTTGCGGGTATGGGTATCTTCTCTGGTTTGTTTATTGGATATTCCTCAGGCGTTGCCCCTATCACCAGTTATAATTTTGGTAAAGGCGACACAGATAATTTGAAGTTAAGCTTCAAAAATAATCTGTTAATAGTGGGTGCATTATCCGTGGTTGCCACAGGTCTGGCATTTTTGCTGGTAAACCCTCTTATTGCTGTTTACGACATACACCCAACAATTTATATGTATGGTATGTATTTTGACAACCCTATACACGGCATGGCACGCACAGGTTTCTTGTTTATCGCCAGCTCCTTTGTGCTTATGGCATACAATTCCTTTGCCACCATGTTTTTTACAGCACTTAACAACGGTGTTGTGTCGTCTTTGTTGTCTTTATTCCGCACATTAATTTTCCCTGCCCTAGCTTTCGCTGTACTACCACTTATATGGGGGGTTAATGGAGTGTGGGCGGCAATGCCAGCAGCGGAGATACTTGGTGTTGTTTTGACGATAGTGTTTTTCAAGGCAATGAAAAAGCGTTATAATTATGCCTAGTTCTTAGCGGAGGTGCTGGCATGGACAGAAAGTTACAAAAGATGGCAACAGAGCGGTTGCGGGAGATTTGGCGTAAATACAACGCAATACACGCTCTTTACTCTAAAAGTGTGGGTATTTCCATTGTTGCTTCCGCTGTTTTAGAATGTTTATCAGAACCCGATGCCACATACACGCAAAAAGGGTTGTGCGACAAATTGCTGTTACCCAAACAATTGGTAAACACTACAATCAAAGGTTTTTGGGAGCAGGGCTTAATAGAGTTGACAGAAGCCCGTGACAGACGCAACAAGGTCATTGTGCTAACGGCGGCAGGGCGAGCTTATTGTAAAAAAGTTATAACTCCAATACAAGATGCAGATTTTGCTGTTTGGGACGAATTTACAGAGGATGAAATCCATACATTTATAAGGTTAAGCGAAAAACACGAAACAGCCTTTGAGACAGCCGTTATGGAAGTTGTAAATCGCTCCAATTAAACAAAAACGACCTTTTGCCCCGAACAAAAGGTCGTTTTTTATAAGTATTTCACCATTATATAGTCATCATGTCCTGCATGGTCTTGCTTTTCTTTGGTAATTTCATAACCCAGACGCTGGTAAAAACGGACGGCGGGGGTTGTTTCGCTGCACAGATAGGCTAGTTCGCTTGTAGCCCTTACTACGCAACGAGTCGAAAAGATGGTTCATTAAATCCGTTCCAATCCCCTGCCCTCGCCACTTTGGGTCTACAGAAATCGCCAACTCTGGTGTGTGTTTGTCGATATTTCCGTATGCTGGTATAATTCTTGTCCAAGCAGCGCCAACCAAATCGTTGTCTAACTCTGCAACCACGCCAAAATCATACATACCACCAAAATCTTTGATATAAACAAAAATTTCTGGTTCATGGATAATTTCAAAGGGTGGCATCTCCTCCCCTACAGGTATGTAGATGGCATTATATAAAAATTTTTCCAGTAAATTATAATCCTGCGTTTGCATCTGTCGTATTTTGTGCATATTCTCCTCAATTGACTACTTTTTAGCGTCCATCATCTTTAATTTAACTGTCAAAATCTCGCCAACCAACTTTTCTTGTTCACTTAAATCGTTAGAAACAAAAACAAAACCATATTCGTAGTCGTATGCACGGGTAACGTCGTTCTCTTGTTTTCGCACAAGTTTAGCATTTAGGGCGAAAGTTGTCGTCAACATAAATTCTATAACGAATATATCTCCAACCTTCGCTTCCAATTTACTATCGGTCCAAACCCCTATGCCACCTTGACTAATGTCGTTGGAAACCCCTTCAAACACATCTTCGCCATTTTGTTTGACAACAACATTTGTTGTGTGAGAAATCCTAACGCTACTCCGTATGGAAACCTCCTTGATAGGAGATGTCACTCTAAGTTCCACCAAATTTTTCTGACCATGCTCTCTAGAGAGACCAATAATTTGGGCAACACATTCTTGGTCAGAACCGTCATGAAAAAATCTCAAGTTTAATTTTGAAGAACGAAGTTTATCCGCCAATTGGTAAATATCGTCACTTTCCAAATAAAATTGAATATAATTTTTCGCCTCTGCAAAAACGGCTTGCAATTCCGTTCCGTCCCTTGATGTAACGGTTATTGGTGTTCCAGTCGCAATGTCATTGACAAGTATTTTTTCTTTGAGAAGCATTTATCTCACTCCACTCTTTTGTATTCTATATTTACCCTGTTTTCTGGTATCGTGACACGTTCATCAAAAGACCCACAGCCGTCATCATCACAGCGATACTTGTACCGCCATAACTAATAAAAGGCAATGGTATACCAGTGTTTGGGATAAAATTGGTTACGACACCCACATTTATGATAACTTGCACCGCTATCATAGTTGTTATACCTGTTGCAATTAGCATACCCAATGTGTCACGGCTTTCCATGGCCGCCTTTGCACCCCGCCATACAATCACAGCGAATAACAAAAGCACAATTCCACCACCAAACAAACCCAATTCTTCAATTATTATTGCGAAAATAAAATCGTTTTGTGCTTCTGGCAAATAATATCTTTTTTGCATGGAGTTACCTAATCCCCGCCCAAACAAACCTCCACTGGCAATGGCAAAAAGAGATTGGATAGTTTGAAAACCAAAGCGACTTGGGTCAGAGAAAGGGTCCTGCCACACCATGAAGCGTGAACCACGAACACCACCCATAAAATGATAGTCGATTAACAAAAAGCCCACAACGGCTCCAGCGGCAGCACCAGCGGCAGCGATGAAGCGCCAAAAATAAGGGCTTGCCAGAAACAGCATTACAAATGCAACAGCAAGAATAATGATTGCGGTTGACAGGTTGCGTCCCCACAATACCAACCCCACAGGAATTGCCGTTAAAAAGATGTAAGTAAGCACGCCCCTAACTGTGTTTACACGATTGCGGTCACGGTTTATGTAGAGAGCCAACATAAGTATAACGGCAATCTTTGCCAGTTCGGATGGCTGAAAATTAACAGGTCCAAACGCCACCCAACGTCTTGCACCTTGGAATTCTATACCAAACAGTGCGGTATACACCAATAAGCCATTGGCGAATATGTAAAACCCAGTCGCAAACTTTGATAGCAATTTATAGTTGACAGTTGCGGCAAAAAAAAGTCCAAAAAGTCCAAGACCAGCACCGAGAGCTTGGGTTGTAAAGAAATGGTATACGTTGCCAGAATGTAGTGCAGAGTAATAACTGGCAGACAAAACCATAACCAATCCGATACCCACCAAAACCACTGTGCAGATAAAGATTATATGGTCATATTCTCTTATGGTTATGCGATTTTCGGGTTTGCTGTTTTGTCGCCTCACTTCTCTTTCCCTGTGCCTAGGGAACTGAACAACATCACCCCTTCCCCCACGACCACCATGCACTGACATTAAAATCACCTCCCAAGATTTGCTAAAATTTCATAATACCTTTTTGTTGCTTGCACACTTGGTTTGCCCTTTGCACAGAATACCAACCCAGATTTTACAAGTTTTAGGGAAGCTCTCTCAACAAAAATTTGACCATCAACCAGTTTGCTTTCCAAAGCTGCTAAAGCTTCCAAAAAGCGTTGGTCTTCTTTGGCTTTGCTGTAAAAGGACAAAACATATACATAATAAAAGATATTGTAGCCGCCCATAGGATATTCCACTTGCATAAATAGTGTACCAATGCCGTATTGACACGGACCTATTGGGCGTTTAATTTCCCAATGAGCTAGAAGAAATTCCACAGCCTTGTCAAGGGCTGGCTCGTTGTTAAGATATTGACTAAATCTGAATGCGTCTAACACATTTAGGGTCGGTAATGGATTTGAAAATTCCGTGTCCGCTCCACGACCGAAGGAAAATTTGTTACAACGCCATCCACCGTCAGTATAGGTATTCTCCAAAAGGTATTGAAAAGTTCGCTGTATGCGTTCATCTCCAGCATAACCTAAGCGACACAAAAGGCTGACACAATAGGCTGTGTGGCAAGGGTAAATCCCCCCGCTGGATTGCAGCTTGAAGCGTCCGTCTTCCCTCCAAATGCCAAAAAACATCTCCGTAACTTTCTGCAAAATTGGGTCACTTGGTGGCATTTCTAACTCCAATAACATTATGGCACTGAAATACGTGGAGAATGGAGAGCCTTTTGCCATTTTGCCATCATCGGTTGCCCAAAAATCCCCTCCGTTGATGTGTCTATTGGATAAAATAATATCAATGTCAGTCATACCCTATCCCAACTCCCGCACAAATTGCTTGAACACCCTGCCACGCTGTTCGTAATTGTCAAACATATCAAAGGCAGCACAGGCTGGGGATAATAAAACAGCATCCCCTGCTTCTGCACGGGCAGCAGCTAAGTTTACCGCATCCTTTAGGGTGTTTGACCGTTCATAGTCATGGAAATTATGAGCCTTACAGGTGTTTATTAGAGCTTCCGCTGTTTCGCCTATGGCAATAAAAACCTTGACCCTACCCGCAAACTCCTTTACCATGTCCCCGAAGTCAGAACCTTTATCGTAACCGCCACCAATGAGAACGATGGGCTGGGAAAGCCCTGTAATTGCTTTAATGGCAGAATCTACATTAGTTGCCTTTGAGTCATTGTAATACCCCACCCCATCAATTTCCTTGACAAATTCTAGACGGTGTTCGACTGCCTTAAAGTTCATTATTTCCTTGGAAATAATTTCCAAGGTTACACCAGCGGCAACACACATGGCAATTGCCGCCATGACATTTTCTACATTGTGGCTACCAGGTATGGGGATGTCTGACAACTTTATAACCTCTTTATCAAAGCCCTGCCACCTTATCCAAATACAATCACCTTTGATAAATACACCTTCATCAAGCTCATCACTACTGAAAATTAAAGGTTTCGCTGGGGTTTTAGCAATCATATCATGGGAGTGCTGATTATCAAAATTAAGTACACAAATGTCATCTATGGTCTGGTTTTCGTAAATACGCTCTTTAGCGGCAACGTAGGCTTCCATAGTTTTGTGTCTGTTAAGATGGTCGGGGGTCATATTAAGCACCGCTGAAATTTTTGGTCGAAATTTATGTATGGTTTCCAGTTGAAAGCTAGAAATTTCTGCTACAACCCAAGCGTTTTCTGGAACGCCCTCCACCAGACCGCAAAAGGACACACCAATATTACCAGCCATGACGGAGCCAGGGTAGGCTTTAGCCATAATTTGTCCAGCTAGGGAGCAGACGGTTGTTTTTCCATTTGTGCCAGTAACTGCCATTATGGGGGCTTTACAGTGGCGACTTGCCAGCTCCACCTCGCCCCAAACAGGAATACCAAGCTGTCTAGCCTGTTCCACAAAAGGTAAATCGGTGGGGATACCTGGACTTAATACCATCAACTGGTGTTCGCTTAAAATATCGTCTGGGTTCTTACCAAAGTGGGTGCCGACACGCTCATGTATCAACAGGTCAGCGTCCACGGCAGGCTCTTCCCGCAAATCGCACAAAGTCACC
>WQZZ01000010.1 GCA_009780485.1 Defluviitaleaceae bacterium
CTCTGTTATGGCTTCACGATACTGCTCACGTGTCTCGTCCATTTTGCGTAAATATGTTAAACGCTCTGCCAGCTCACGTAGCACTTGGTCGTCCAGCTCCCCCGTCACCTCTTTGCGGTAACGGGCGATGAAAGGTATCGTGTTCCCCTCGTCAATCAAAGCGATTGTGGCAACCAAATGCCCTTCTTTAATACCGAATTCTTCCTGTAAAATTTTTGTAATGTTCATTCAGCTTTCTCCTTGCTTGTATTTAGTTCCAGTCTATATTATCCCAGCTACCTGTATTTCCGTCCAATATCTCTTGTTCACCAATTTTGATATAATGCAAATCTTCTTCCGTGGCAACATTATCTGGTGGCAAAAACTTCCGCATTACGGTTAAAACCACAATTTGCTCTTGCTCATTTAGGTATTCTGCAAGACGATTTGCTGTTTCTCTGATTTCTGATGCTACTCCCATATATTGTCACACTCCCTTATATACGTCCCCTCTCGGAATTATGCGAAATAAGAATATTTGATGCTCTGACAGCCATCTTTGGTTTAATATCCCCTTCAGGTATACCTAAAATTCCATCCCTTATCCTTATTTTAGTGTTTTTATCCAATTTTTGCAAGTATTTTTCTGCTTGCTTGGATGGTATTGGTGGCAATTCTTGTTTTTTCAATAGTTCATCTCCTTGGACACGTCAAATCATAGATTGTTCCCAATTCGGGTGGGGTGGCAGATTTAGCAGAGTGGCAATTGTAGATGCAACATTTGCAACGCCGTAGTTATCGTCCTGCTTTATACGGATTTCGTCGTCGCTGTATATGATAAACGGGACAGGGTTTAGAGTATGTGCGGTTTTTGGCGTTTTGCCGTCACTCTCCAACATTTCGTCGGCATTGCCATGGTCTGCCGTCACAATAAGGATTGCACCTGCTTCTTTTGTGGCTTCCATAATCCGCCCGATTGCCAAATCCACAGCAGACACTGAAATGATGGCAGATTGAAGATTGCCCGTATGCCCCACCATGTCCCCATTGGGCATATTAGCACGGATTAAGCCATACTCCCCAGTGCCAATCGCAGCAATAACTTGGTCGGCAATCTCAGCAGACTTCATCCACGGGCGTTGCTCGAATGGCAAAATGTCGCTATTTATCTCAACCCAATCCTCCAGCTTAGGGTCAGGTTTTTCCATACGGTTGCCATTCCAAAAGTATGTCATATGCCCGTATTTCTGGGTTTCTGACACAGCAAATTGACGCACACCATTAGCCACAAGCAAATCTGTAAGCGTGTTTTGTATATTAGGTGGGTGGGTTAAAAAATTCTGTGGCAAATTATTGTCCCCATCATATTGCAACATACCCGCAAAATAGACTTTCGGCACAACACCACGGTCAAACTTATTAAAATATGGCAAATCAAAGGCTTGGCTAAGTTCTATGGCACGGTCACCACGGAAGTTTATCAAACAAACGCTGTCACCATCAGCAATTTTGCCTATAGGCTCACCATTTTCAGCAATGACAAAGGGTGGCAAGTCTTGGTCAATAATGTCGGGCTTGGCTTCACGGGCAACAGTTATCGCTTCACTAGCAGAGCCAAATTGCGTGCCAATGCCATGTACATGAACATTCCAGCCCTCTTCTACCATGCCCCAATTCGCTCCGTACCTGTCCATGGTAATCCGCTGTCGCCCGCCACCTGACGCAATCCGTGCATCAAACCTAGCAGAATTAAGCTCCGCCAGCACAAGCTCCAATTTGGCAACATATTCAATGGCAGACTGTGCCGCCACATCCCGCCCGTCAAGCAAGATATGTATACGCACCCGCCTAACCCCGTCATCATAGGCTTTGCGAACCAAAGCAATCAAATGCTCAATATTAGCATGAACCTTGCCGTCTGACAAAAGCCCAATAAAATGCAGAGTATCACCCGCAACTAAATTTTTCCAAACGGGCGTGTCAAACATACGCCTACTGGCAATGGCTTCATCAACAAGCTTTGCCCCCTGTGCGTAAATTTGCCCGCAACCAAGGGCATTATGCCCCACCTCAGAATTGCCCATGTCCCCATCATCAGGCAACCCAACCGCTGTTCCATGGGCTTTAATTTTAACCCACGGATGATACTGCATCAAATAATCCAAATTAGGGGTATGTGCCGCCAAAACCGCATTGCCCTCGGTTTTGTCCGACAAAGCAACCCCGTCCATAACAATCAAAACAACTGGTTTCATAATATCCCCTCTATATAATACGTCTTTGTATTTCCTCGGCTATATGGGCGAAATTCTGGTAGCTGTCCACATCCAGCCATTGTGCTTGAGGCATTTGGTGCTTAAACCATGTAATTTGACGCTTGGCAAACCGTCTTGTGCCTTGTTTTATGGCATGTACAGCTTCATCCAGAGTGGTCTTGCCATCCAGATACGGCACAATTTCCTTGTAACCCAAGCCCTGCATGGACACCAAAGCAGGGTCATAGCGTTTAAGTAGATGGCTAACTTCACCCACCAACCCATTTTCTACCATGTCATCAACACGGCGGTTTATGCGGTCATACAGCCTATCACGGTGGGCGTTAAGGATGAAAATTTTAGCATCATAAGCGGGAGGTTTTGCACGCTGGTCTTGGTTGTGGTCGCTGATACGCTGTCCTGTCACATGGTAAAATTCCAACGCACGCATTACCCGCTTAATGTTGTTTTTGTCCAATTGCTCCGCTGACTTTGGGTCACGGTATGTCAGCATGGCAAAGAGCTGGTCTGCATCCAACATTTGTAGCTTCCGCCTATATTCGGGGTCGGGGTCGGCTTTTTGGTCAAAGTCCACATCATGAAGAATTGCATTGATATAAAAACCAGTACCGCCACAAATTATGGGTGTACAATCACGTCGTATAATTTGTGCAATAAGCTCCTTAGCTCTTGCTTTGAAAATGGCTACATTGTAGGGTTTATCGGGGGTCAGCTCGTCAATTAAATGATGAGGGATACCTCCCATCTCTTTATGTGACATTTTAGCCGTTCCCACATCCATACCCTGATAAATCTGCATAGAATCTGCTGAAATAATTTCGCCGTTAAGAAGGTGAGCAAGTGCCACTGCCGTCCCGCTTTTGCCAGTGGCAGTAGGGCCACCAATTATTATGATTTTATTGATGCTCTCGCCCTCCTTTCCATGGCTTCAATTTCTCGGATGGATAATACTTCGCCAGAGCTTTCCTCCAAACGAAGGCGAATTTGTTTCATAACTTCTTTTGTAACACAGTAATCCAAACGCTGCTCTTTTGAGAGGGTTTCTTCATCATAAACCCCGCCACGTATATCAATTTTATCCAAAACTTGACGGGAGCGTTCAACTACAGATTGTGGCAGACCCGCCATTTTCGCCACATTAATACCATGGCTTTTGTCCGTACCACCTTCTACAACTTTCCATAAAAACTTGATGTTTTCGCCAACTTCTCTAACAGCCATGGAGAGGTTAAATGCCCCAGCAATTTTGCCTTCGGTGGCGGTAAGCTCGTGGTAATGGGTGGCGAAAAGGGTTTTTGAGCCAATTTCCTCGGCAATATGTTCAAGCACTGCCGTTGCAATTGCCAAACCGTCAGTCGTGCCTGTGCCACGCCCAACCTCGTCTAGCAAAATTAGGCTATTTGCAGTGGCGTTGCCAATAATATGGGCAACCTCTGCCATTTCCACCATAAAAGTGGACTGACCACGACTTAAATCATCCGCAGCCCCCACACGGGTGAAAATTTGGTCGCAAATGGCTAAATTCGCACTGTCAGCAGGGACAAAGCTACCCATTTGTGCCATAATTTGGATTAGGGCAGTTTGTCGCATATATGTAGACTTGCCCGCCATGTTTGGACCTGTAATAACGGCAATTTTTCGCTGGTCGTCCATGTTGAGGTTGTTGGGTACAAAACCATTAAAAAGCCGTTCGATTACTGGATGACGACCACTCTCTATTTGGGTGACACCTCGGGTATTTAACTTCGGAGCAACATAATCGTGCTTGACGGCAATTTGTCCAAGGGATTGTAAAGCGTCCATATTTGCGATAATATGAGCCGTTGCCTGTATACGTGATGCTTTGTCAGCTAAATCATTGCGAAGCTGGGTAAACAAGACTTCCTCCAAGTCAGCAACCTCTTGGGTTAAAGTCAAGATTTTTGTTTCTAACTGTTTAAGTGGCTCACTGGTGTAACGCTGGTGGTTGGCAAGGGTTTGGCGTGGCGTGTAGTCCTCTGGCACTTTGTCTTTACCGCTATTTGCAACCTCGATATAGTAGCCAAAAACCTTGTTTTGTGCCACCTTTAACCCCTTGATGCCAGTTCGATTACGTTCTACCTGCTGATATTCGTCCACTTCCACAAGTATACTTGCCAACTGGCTGCGTAATCCATCCAACTCTTGGTTAAATCCATCAGCAAAAACCTTGTCAGCATCAACAGAAATGGCATTTTTGACACTTTCATAAACATCGGACAATCTATCCATTTCAACTGCAAAATATGTATTCATGCTGGACGTAAAATCATCAGGCAAACCTTGGATTGCCGTCAATGACTTTTCTAGCAACAACACATCCCTAGGCAAAACCCGATTGTAAGTAATTTTGGCACAAAATCTCTCTAAGTCACCAATTTCAGATAACTTTTTACGCACTTGCTCCCGTAAGGTTTTGTTTTCGGCATATTCTGCCACAGCCGACTGCCTTGTGTTAATATCATCAACACTAACCAACGGCGACATCGTCCATATTTTAAGCAAACGCCCGCCCATTGGGGTTTTGGTGGCATCCATAACCCACAACAAACTACCCTTTCTTTCACCAGCCAAGGTTTCAAAAAGCTCTAAATTACGCCGTGCAAAGCGGTCGATGGACATATATGTGGCAGAGCTATATAAGTTAAGCTTGGCAATATGCGAAAGGTTGTTTTGTTGGGTTTCTCTCAGATATTCCAACAAAGCACCCGACGCAGACAAAGCAGGACGAGGAATTGCACCGAAGCTTTGAAGTCGCCCTTCTCCAAAATGGTATATCAATCGCTCATGGGCAGCGGTGTGCATAAAAGCCCAGAAATGATAACTTTTGGCAGGCATATCAAAGTCGCTAGGGTCAAAACCATCACCAATAATAAGCTCAACAGGTGCAATTTTAACAATTTCATCCAATAATTTATCACGTGTAGGAAATGTGGTTGCATAAAAATCCCCCGTGGAGACATCGGCATAAGCCAATCCAAAACCCGAATTATCAGAATGTATGGCAGCTATGTAATTAGCATCACCTTCGTCAGCAAAAATTGTGCCAGCTGTGTAAACACGCACAACCTGACGCTTCATAATGCCGTTTTCAGTTTCGCTGGTCTGCTCGCATAAAGCCACACGATGCCCAAGCTCTACCAACTTACGTATATACCCCTCAGCAGAATGATATGGAACCCCACACATAGGGGCTTTCCCCTGCCCTGTGTCCCGCTGGGTAAGGTGCAAACCAAGGGCATCCGCCACCGTTTGGGCATCATCAAAAAACAGCTCATAAAAATCACCAAGCCGAAAAAATACCAAGGCATCCCTATGAACTTCCTTAATTTTAAGGTATTGCAACATCATAGGCGACCATTTCATCGTCTACCTCCGCAACACCCGCCACAACCGCCACCGCTAGGTGCTTCATCCACCCCAGTAACAGTGCGTATCATGCCCACAACACTCTCAACCATAACTTGATATTCTGCCCTTGCCCTCAAAAACCGCTCTTGTGCCTGCCCGTCATCAGTATTTTCTTCGTATTCGGCAAAAGCGTGGGCGTAATCCTTAGAAATGTCAGAAACCAAAACTTCTTCCGCCAACATACGTGCCTTTTCTTGGTAAATTGTCACACAATCTCTCCAGTCAAATAAAATGTTTTCGCTTCAATTATCTTTACATCAACCAACTGCCCTGCAAGCTCCGAACCGCCCGCAAAATGCACCAACGAATTATCGTCAGCACGACCGTGCAACAACCCGTCTTTGCCGACACCTTCCACCAACACCTCTAACACCTGCCCCAACTTCTCGGCAGAAAGCTCACCAGTTATGCGGTTAACCTCATCCAAAAGACGATTAAAGCGGTCTTTTACAACACTTTCACAAACTTGGTCTTCCATATGGTCGGCAGGCGTGCCAAGCCTTCGGCTATAGATAAACGTAAAGGCAGATGCAAAACGCCCATGTCGCACCACATCCAAGGTGTCCTCAAAATCCTCCTCGGTTTCCCCAGGAAAACCTACCATTATGTCAGTTGTCAATGATATGTTTGGTATTTCCGCTTTAACCTTGTCAATCAAATCCAGATACCATTTTTTAGTATGCTTGCGGTTCATATCATGCAAAAGCTTGTCAGAACCAGCTTGGAATGGCAAATGCAGATAATTACAAACCTTAGGCAAATCCCTAATCGCTTCAATCACATCATCCGTCATATCCTTAGGGTGACTAGACATGAAACGTATACGGGCAATACCCTCAACCTCACTGACTTTATGCAACAATTCCGCAAAGCTAATATCCCCAGCATAACTATTCACATTCTGCCCCAAAAGCATAATCTCACGAACGCCATCTTTTGCCAAAGCTTCAACTTCCGCCAAAATATCCTCTGGTCTACGACTTCGCTCCCGCCCTCGCACATAAGGCACAATGCAAAATGTACAAAAATTGTCACAACCATACATTATGTTTACCCCAGCTTTGAAAGGATATTCCCGCAGACTTGGCAAATCCTCCACAATCTCAGGTGCTTCTTGCCAAATGTCCACAATCATGCCTTTTGTTTCCATGCTGGTATGCAACAACTGAGGAAAGCGATAAATATTAAAAGTACCAAAAATCACATCAACATAAGGATAAGAAGTCTTAATTTTTTCCACAACCATGTCTTGTTGCATCATGCAACCACACAGCACCAATTTTAAGTTACGGTTCTGCTCCTTACGCACCTTAAAATTACCCAAATTACCATAAAGGCGGTTTTCTGCATTCTCCCGCACACAACAAGTATTAAAAATAACCAAGTCGGCAGCGTCCTCGTCCTCCGTCATGTCAAAACCCATTTCCACCAGCATCCCTGCCAACTTCTCAGAATCCCTAGCATTCATTTGGCAACCATAAGTCATAACCAATGCCTTTGGAGGCACGGGAAACCCACGATTAACCTCTGCCATCTTTTCTATATAATAACTCGTCCACTTCTCCATAAAAACAACCCCTTCAAAACAATAAAACAAGTATACACTTTTTTGAAAAAAAATGCAAGTTACTATTGACAAATAAATCCGACATATGCTATAGTATTACTAGGATTAAAAAATTCCAAACAAATGAGGAGGACTTTATTATGATAATTGGCAAAAAAGTTGAACCTTTCACCCTGCAAGCCTTTGTGGATTGCGAGTTTAAGGAAATTACAGAGCGTAACTTAACGGGCAAATGGGCGGTGTTTTTCTTCTACCCCGCCGACTTCACCTTCGTCTGACCCACCGAATTAGAAGACCTGGCAGGTCTGTATGACGAATTCAAAAAGGCGGATTGTGAAGTTTACGCCATCTCCACTGACACGCATTTTACCCACCGTGCCTGGTGGATGGCAAGCAAGGCAATCAAAAAAATAAAATTCCCTATGGTAGGCGACCCAGGGCATGAACTTTGCAACCAATTTGGCGTACTTATCCCAAAAGCAGGGCTTGCAATGCGTGCCACACTTATCATCAACCCCCAAGGCGAGGTTGAAGCCATGGAAATCGCAGGAAAAGGTATGGGCAGAAATGCCGCAGAACTTTTGCGTAGGGTGCAATCCGCCCGATTTATGGCAGCAAATCCAGATGTGGTTTGCCCCGCCAAATGGAAACCAGGCGACGAGGGCATAAATGTCCGCCAAAGACTGTCAGAAAAAATCGACGAAGCAAGGCAATAAACAAAAAGCCCCTGTCAAATGACTTGACAGGGGCTTTTTATTTACCGCTCTCAACAGGATTCGAACCTGAGACCTTTCGCTCCGGAGGCGAACGCTCTATCCACTGAGCTATGAGAGCAGTTGTGGCATTTAATGCCACGGAAGAAAGTATATCATATTTGAGAGGGCGTGTCAAAGGGTTTTTTTCTACGGCTCATACATTCTTGGTCGATGTCATAAATCCCATTAGAATGAACAGAATTACCACCAATTGAACGCAAGGTTTCTAATAAATGCAAAAAGTCCATTGTATCCTCCAAAGTCTTGTGATTGGCTTGTGGGACAAATGGCTTTAAGGCATGAAGAAGCTGGGCTTCTTTACTAGGATTTCTACGAGCGTGCTTGCTTTTTTGTTCCAAGTTTTTCATCATTTGGGTGGCTTCTAAAATTCTGCTTTCAAGCATTATTTATTACCTCCATTCAAAAATTTTAACATATTGATAATCCCCCAACCTTGGCGGTTTGGAGGCATCCGCAAATCAACTGCACTATATTTTATCATAAGCTTAACTTGGTCGGGTGTAAGATTCGGATATTTTGTAAGCAACAGCGACACGGCACCAGAAACAAAAGGAGCTGCCATTGATGTCCCTGTCATCCTCACATAATACCGCCCCACCAATTTCATCTTCATCAATCGTTGCAAGCTAAGTTCTGGGCTGTTAGACAAACAAGAAACAATATCGCATCCTGCCGCCAAAATGTTAGGTTTTATAACACATTCCGATGTGGGTCCTTGCCCCGAAAAATTTGCCGTGGCAATAGAATCGCAATGACTGTCCTCCACAGCCCCCACGGTGATAATTTTGCGACTGCTACCAGGGGAGGTGACGGTGGAAGCCTCTGGTCCAGCATTGCCAGCGGCTGCAACCACCACAACACCTGCATCCCACAACGCTTCCGACATACGTACCAATGGGTCGTTACTGCCCACATCTGCCGTGCCAATCGAAAGGTTTGCCACACGGATATTATACCTTTCGGCATTATCATAAACCCACTGCAACCCCGCCAAAGCGTTGCTAGAATTACCCCGACCACTGGAATCCAAAATCTTCACCGACAAAATATTTGCCTTAGGATTCACCCCCACATAAACCCCGCCAGATGCAAACCCATCCCCCGCCGCAATACCTGCTACATGGGTGCGGTGCTGATAATCTTAGCCTAACGAGTAAATATACGCCTATAACGAGCGTGGCAAAGCTATATGTAATTACTTAAACATTTAATCTCTAAATATTAGAAGCAGAGACTTTTTGTTGAAATCTTTGAAATTTAATGCTACAATAATTTCAGAGTTACTGAAGTTTCTGCACTTGATTGCAATGCAGCAACTGGTTGCTTAAAAATAAAACCAAGGAGTGCTTCATATGCGTCTTCCCTCAGGCTTCTTCAAACAATCTGCCATCAATCTCGCTCCCCTCTTAATCGGCAAAACACTTTGCCGTAAAATAGATGATGAGATTATTCGCTTTGCTATAACAGAAACAGAGGCATATGCAGGTGAAAGTGATACCGCTTGCCATGCACATAAGGGTAAAACCCCACGCACTTCTGTTATGTATGGGGAAAGTGGCATTGCCTATGTTTACTTGTGTTATGGGATTCATCATCTGCTGAATGTTGTGGTAGCAGATATTGGTGAGCCTGAATGTGTGTTGATTCGTGGTGTAGAAGGTATATCTGGACCTGGGCGGTTGACAAAGGCTTTGCAGATTGATATGAGGTTTAATAGGATGAATTTAATAACATCGAATGAGCTTTGGTTGGAAGATGGCGTTCAACTTCCATATACTGCCACTCCCCGAATAGGGATTGGTTATGCTAGTGAGGAGGATAGGGCACAGTTGTGGAGGTTTGTTGCTGTTTAATGTGTTTCGTTATGCACGCTTTTGTATATACAGGCTTCTATCCTGTTGTAATTCAGCATAAAAAATATGCTTAACATCTTTGACCCCTTGCTTTCTCAATTCGGCATTTAGTTGTTCACGGCTATATCCTAGCTCTGCCAGATTTTTTTCAACAATTTTTCCATCTGTAATGATTTCGGATGGCAAGCCAGCAGGTTCTGACAAAATTTGCATATCCTCTTTGGTCACGGGTTTTTTGCTTGATTTCTTCATTACAGTTAATGCACCATTTGGCTCTAAAATCGCATATTCTACATCCATTATGGAAAATACTTGGTTTAACCTTAGTTGCATGGATAAGTCATCTAAATTTAGCCTTTGTTTTCTTAATGCTGACTCTAAAATAAGACCTTGTTTAATTACTATCGTGGGCTGTCCGTCCATCAAAACTCTAGCGACTGGACTTTTCAAACTCATCCATTCAATTATAAGAACCAACAGGCTCCACAAAGTCAAGGCAAGCAGACCATCTATAATACGTACTTCCTTTTGCATCACCATCTCGCTCGCCATGCTACCTAGAGCGATTCCTGTGATATAGGTAAATACTGTAAGTTGGCTAAGTTGCTTTTTACCCAACAAACGGGTAAGAAGTAAAAGTATTACAAAGCCCAACAATGTGCGAATGGCTGTATCCAACATGATATTCCCTCCCTTTCCAGTTATTGTGCGGAATAAGCCACGTTTTATACCAACAAAGATGGACACCCTAAGTCAGAGGTGATTTGTAAAATGTCCATAAATGGCTGGAATTTTCAGAATACTTATTTGGGGCTACCCGAAATTTTTTATTCCAATCAAAAGCCTGCCCTAGCTCCTGACCCCAAAATGGTTATTTTTAATCAAGGACTAGCAAAAGACTTGGGTTTAGATGATGGGCTTTTGAAATCTTCCCCAGAATTATTTGCTGGAAACATCTTGCCAACCAATGCTCGTCCCGTTTCTCAGGCATATGCTGGGTATCAATTCGGTCGTTTTGCCACGCTGGGGGATGGACGGGCTGTTTTATTGGGAGAGCAGATAACACCAAACGGACAGCGATTTGACATACAACTAAAGGGTTCGGGTCGCACGCCCTATTCTCGTGGAGGGGATGGGCTAGCATCACTCTCACCCATGCTTAGGGAATATATTATTAGCGAGGCAATGTATGCTTTGGGCATACCCACCACTCGCTCATTGGCGGTTGTCCTTACTGGCGGGGAAGTTGTTCGGGAAACCATATTTCCTGGGGCGGTATTAACTCGTGTTGCTTCCAGCCACATCCGCATCGGCACTTTTAATTATGCGGCAGCATACGGAAGTACAGATGATTTAACCGCACTTGCAGACTATACCATACGGCGACATTTCCCGTGGCTGGAAGGAGTTAAGGATAAGTATCTGCTGTTTTTTCGTGAGGTCGCTCGCTTGCAAGCTGAATTAATAGCAAAATGGCAGTTGGTGGGATTTATCCATGGCGTTATGAACACGGACAATGAAGCAATTTCTGGCGAAACCATAGATTATGGACCATGTGCATTTATGGATACCTATGACCCAAA
The DNA here is from genome assembly GCA_009780485.1 of Defluviitaleaceae bacterium. Lineage (GTDB taxonomy): Bacteria > Bacillota > Clostridia > Lachnospirales > WRAX01 > WRAX01. The sequence continues at coordinate 11,464 of WQZZ01000010.1, forward strand.
TACTGTGTTTAGCTCAATAGACACAAGCGGGCGATATTCCTATAAAAACCAGCCAGGTATAGGGGCATGGAACTTGGCGAGATTAGCAGAGTCCATCCTTCCCTTATTACACAAAAATCAAGAAGAAGCCATATTGATGGCAGAAGATGAGATTAAGGTTTATTGGGATATTTTTAACGAAAACTGGTTGCAGGGCATGAGAACCAAGCTTGGAGTGACAAACAAAGAAGAAGATGACACCTCTTTGGTCAAAGAATTACTTGATTTAATGGAGCATCATAAGTTGGATTATACTAATACATTTCGTGCGTTATCGTCCGTAAATCTGGAAAACCCCCCGTTGCCGGGGGACGGTCAGTGGCTGAAACAATGGATTGCAAGACTAGGCCGACAACCCATCAGCATAAATGAGGCTAGTGAAATGATAAAAGCCCACAATCCTGCACTTATCCCAAGGAATTATTTTGTTGAGGAAGCTCTAACTGTAGCGAGCAAAGGAGATATGGGTGTTATGAAAGATTTGTTGAGGGCTTTAAGTGAACCTTTTGAAGAATCAGATAAATATACCTCTGTGCAGGAAGGGTGGAGTTGTGGGTATAAGACGTTTTGCGGGACGTAGCTTAGGTTATAGCTTTATAAACTTAGTTAGTATCTGCAAGATAGTTGTAACAAAAAAATCGAGTGATGTGCTAATTTGACTAAAAACTGCCCACGGGGTAATCGGTGGCAGTTTTTTATTGACGTTTCCATTATTTTTTATCAATTTTGCAAAAAAATCTAAAATCACCAAAATGGTTGTTAGCTGGCTTCTTGTGCTTATCTTTGTTTTTTCGTTTGGTTTTAATGTGGCGACTTATGACGGCATCACGCCAATAAACCCTGCCTTTCAAAAGTGTCATAAAAAACATTCGATTGATATTCAAGAAAGTAAGTTTTTTGTATGAGAAGCATATTGAAACAGCTTTACTAGGGGTTATTCAAAAGTAAACCACCACATGATTTGAATACTATTGTATAATTTTTGGGCTTTTAGAATCAGCCCCATTAGAATCGAAAACATATTTAATAATTTCACCAACTAGAGATTCGTTCTGGTCTTTACCTGGGTCTGAATTAGTCATTACGATTACGCCACTTTGCCCTTCATGGTAACAACGAAGTTTGCATTGCATACCCACACCCCAACCTTGTGAAACAAAGAAAGGTTTGCCTTCTTTGTCTTTATCGAGAAAAACACCTAAACCCACATCATCTGTACAACCATATGGGGTCAGCATAAGCCGTGCCGTTTCTTGGTTCAACACCAAACCACCATTTCCGTGGTAGGATTTTAGAAGGTCTGTGATTATGATTGTAAGCTCCCTTGTTGTAGTCCACAGCCCTGCACCTTCGATGTTTGGATAAACAGCACGGACTTCCTTCACCGCATTTCCACGCTTATCATGCCCTACGGCACAATCAGCGAGCGAAATGCCGTCATATTCATTTTTGTTTGGCTCCCAAAAGAATGTACGAGTTAGCCCAAGGGGTTTGAAAATCATCCAACTCGCAGCTTGCGGTATCGTTTCGCCCAAAGCATCAAGAAGAACTTGACTAATAATAGAGTAGCCTGCATCTGAATATTCGCAATCAGTTTCGGGTTCATATTTTATATTAACTGCTTTATTCAAAATATCAACAAGACTTGGAGCGTCATCACCAATTTTACATAGGCTAAAAATATCATCATAATCACGCAACCCTGCCTGATGAGCTAATAAATTTGCAAGTGTGATTTTTTTCGTTTTGGTAAACTCGCTATCGGGAAGTTTCCATGAAATGAGGTATTCGTTGACATCTTTATGCAAATCTAACTCTCCATATTGAGCCAACCTTAATACGCATATAGCTGTAATCATCTTTGATATTGAGCAAGCATGGAAAATGGAATTATCATCAACCTCTTTACTCGTCCCTTTTTCAAGCGTCCCAAAATGCTTACTCCAATCAATTTTTCCATCAGCAAAGCAAGTTACGCTAACGCTTGGTATATTAAAATAGTTCATTCTTTCTATTATGTTCATATGCTCGTTTCCTCCAATTTTCTTACGGCAAACCAAAGCTCAAAATATCCAAACTCATTGTCACCGCCATAAATTTCTAAATCCAAACCGCCGACCTGTTCATATTGCGATGCTGGTAGCCATTCACCAAAGAATCGTTTATACAAGGACTCAATAACTGTGTCAAAATTGTCCCATTCAAACTTTCCAGATGGGAACACAGCCCATGTGTGTGCTGGCACATCTAAAACTGTATAATCGTCAATTTGACTACCTCTGCCTTTGAAGGCACAAATCATATAAGGGAACTCGCCTGTGCCAACCTCTTTGTAACTGCAAATAGCGTGTACATTATCTAAATTTTGACCGACAAACGAGGGTAGCTTGCCAGCGTCTTCATCTAGCTTAGTAATGGCACCGCTTGCATGGCAATCAGCCCACAAATCTGCGGGAGTTCGTGGGTGTTCTCCACTTTCATCAGTTCTAAAAATTCCTTCGATACCAAACACTTGAAAGGCATCTTTTTTCTCAATACGATAGTCCATTTGCTCCTTCCCTATAATCGAAACTTGGAATGAAATGCGAGGGTATGCTTTTAACAAAATACCACCCTTTTTTGCCTGTGTAGGTGTTGCACCATGCAAAGCATGAAACGCACGGGCGAAAGATACAGGCGATTCATAGCCATATTTCATCGCCACCTCAATCACCTTAACATTACTACTTTGCAACTCTAACGCCGCCAAAGTCAACCGCCTTTTCCTCACATATTCGGAAAGCGATATATCTGCGACATATGAAAACATTTTGAAAAATGTATGCACAGAACAACAAGCCAATTTTTCAAGCACACTGTAATCAATTTCGCCACAAAGATTATTCTCTATATAATCCAATGTGGTGTTCATTCGTGTCAGCCAGTCCACAGCACTCTCTCCTTCCAAAATCAATTATAGGGCAAGCCAAACAAAAAAGCACAACATTTCACGCCCAATTTTGTTTGCAAGACCCTCTTGATAAATGATGCTATTCTAAATGTTGCGTAGTATATTTGACTATATGCCGAGATTTTTTAATCGCCCTAAAACTAGTATATCAATAAGTCTTATAAGTTTCAAGATGTGATTGCCAATCACATTATTTGACCTTTACCACTAAGCTCCATCCTCATGGACAAGCATGAGCAAACCCCTATTCACTGCATAGTATATACCAAAACTATAAGGACGGATATTTATGTCAGCAAAGCTAACAGCCCATTGGGTTGAACAGATTGTTAGAGGATTGCAGGAATCCATAGATGGTATAGTTCTGTGCGACCCCGATAACATAGCAACCTGTGGAGTCAATGCCGCACACATCCTTGTGGATTTTACCAATTAAAAATCCTAGTTTCAAACCCAGCTACACCATTTCCCAATCCGAAACAAGGGAGATTTCCGACTTCAACATATACAACAACGGTGCTGGCATAAAAGCAGACTGGGATTATAAAATGTCCATGGTTGAAAAGGATATTTGGAACGCCTTTCGCCAGCCCTTTATGAAAAAAGTGCGTGTGTTAATCGAAAAATCTACCAATACATTACCGCATGACAATTCAAAAACCATCCACGGTGTTTTTGTTATATTGATAAAACCGACCATCCAGAGGTTATGAGTGGTCGGTTTTTCGTTTAGATGGTGTGGTTGAAATTTCGCTTGACAAAAGCATTGATTTTGTACTATCAGCAATTGGTGCTTTATTGTTCTATAAATCAATTTAATGCAGAACCCATTTAAGCGATACATCTGCCTATGATGTATTGTTTGGATGGGTTTTTATGATTTTATCAAGAAAAATTTCCACCACATTGTTGTATTTCGGAAATAATTTAACCTGCAAAATAGCTATTCGACATAAAAAGTGAATAATACTTCATTTTTTTCTGGACAAATGTAATTTGTTGGTGTATACTAACGAGAAACAAAAACTTTTTTGAGGTGATTTTGATGAGAGAGGTTGTAATTGCATCAGCCATGCGCACAGCCATTGGAAGCTTTGGTGGTGTGTTTAAGGATGTGTCAGCCGTTGATTTGGGTGTGGTTGCCACGAAAGCGGCAATAGAGCGTGCTGGCATCAAACCAGAGCAGGTTTGCCAAGTGATTTTGGGTAATGTTTTGCAGGCAGGTCTTGGACAAAATGTGGCAAGGCAGGTGGCAATTGGTGCTGGTATTCCTGACACTGTCCCATCATTTGTGACGAATTTCGTTTGCGGAAGTGGTTTGAAAGCGGTAGAACTTGCCACCCAAGCAATTCTTTGTGGTGACGCCGATATTGTGGTTTGCGGTGGCACAGAAAATATGTCCCAAGCCCCTTATTTGGCAAAAGGTGTCCGTTGGGGACAAAAAATGGGCAACTCTGAGCTTGAGGACACCCTGATTGCTGATGGTTTGACCGATGTTTTCAACAAATATCACATGGGAATAACTGCCGAAAATTTGGCTGATAAATACGGCTTTTCACGTGAGGAACAAGATGAATTTTCAGCACAAAGCCAACAAAAGACAGAAAATGCCATAAAGACAGGTAAATTTAAGGCAGAAATTGCCCCTGTAAGTATTCCAGTGCGCAAGGGCGACCCTGTTGTGGTTGATGTTGATGAGTTTCCGAGGGCAGGCACAACTGCCGAGGGTCTTGGAAAGCTTCGCTCAGCCTTCAAAAAAGATGGCTCTGTAACGGCAGGGAATGCTTCGGGCATAAACGATGGGGCGGCTGTACTTGTGGTAATGAGCAAGGAAAAGGCAGAGGAACTAAATATAAAGCCTTTGGCAACCATTGTCAGTTATGCAAATGCTGGGGTATGTCCAACGATTATGGGTATTGGCCCAGTGCCTGCTACCCAAAAAGCCTTGACAAAAGCAGGTTTGACAGTTGCCGACCTTGACTTGATTGAAGCCAACGAAGCATTTGCTGTACAAGCCCTTTCTGTGAGCAAAGAATTGAGTTTGCCTTCTGAAAAAGTTAATGTAAACGGCGGTGCAATCGCTCTTGGACATCCCATAGGGGCAAGTGGCGCTCGTGTACTTGTCACCCTAATTCACGAAATGATTGCACAAGAGGCAAAACACGGTCTTGCGACCCTTTGCGTGGGTGGCGGACAAGGTATCGCAATGATTATAAAGCGTTAAAACAAAATGGAGGATAAAATTATGAGATTTCAAGGAAAAACAGCAATTGTTACAGGAGCAGCAGGGGGAATTGGACGTTGTGTGGCAGAAATACTGGCATCTGAAGGTGCAAATGTTTGTGCCGTTGATATGGTAGAACTTCCATATAGTGTGGATGGTGTCAAGGGCTACAAACTAAATGTAACCGACACAGTGGCATGTAAAGCTTTTTATGACGAGGTTGCCACCGAATACCCAACTTCAGACATTTTGGTTAACAACGCAGGAGTTACAAGAGATGCTATGACAGCCAAAATGACTGACGAGCAATGGGATTTGGTGATTGATGTTAATTTGAAAGGTTTGTTTAATTTAACTCGACACTTTGGACCGCATATGGAGCGTCAAAACAGCGGTTCAATTATAAATATTTCTTCTGTTGTTGGTGAATTTGGCAATATTGGTCAGGCTAATTATGCCGCAACAAAATCCGCCGTTTATGGCTTGACAAAAACATGGGCTAAAGAATTTGCCCGCAAAGGGGCTGCCGTCCGTGTAAATGCCGTGTCCCCAGGGTATACTATGACGGATATTCTTAAAACTGTGCCACAAGACTTGCTTGACAAATTTGCCGCCCAAACAATGCTTGGCAGACTTGGACAACCCGAAGAAATCGCTAAAGCAATCGTGTTTTTAGCAAGTGACGACGCATCATACATAACGGGTCACAATTTAAGCGTCAATGGAGGGATGAGATTATAATGAATGGACTTACAATGAGCCAAATCAGCGTGGGGCAATCCGCCAGCTTTACAAAAACAATCACCGAAACAGATGTATATATGTTTGCGGGCGTGACGGGAGACTTAAACCCTGCTCACTTAAACGAAGAATATGCCAAAAATACCATGTTTAAGGGACGCATCGCCCATGGGATGCTTGGGGCAGGTTTGATTTCTGCTGTCCTTGGTATGTATTTACCAGGTCCTGGAACTATTTATATGAAGCAAGACCTGAAATTCCTTGCTCCTGTACGCTTTAACGACACAATCACAGCCACCTGTACCGTCAAGGAAAAAATCGAGGACAAAGGGCGTCTTGTCATGGAATGTATCGTGACAAATCAGGATGGCACACAGGTAATCGTCGGGGAAGCCCTTGTGATGCCGCCAAAATGATAAAAGCTGAGGATTTACTAAAATCTCCGCCAAAAACAAAGCTTCGAGAGGTGACCCTTGAGAAGCTTTGTTTGGCAGCGGAGCAAATTTTTATGAAAAAAAATTATTATAATACAAGCATATACGACATCGTGACCGAAGCCGATGTGTCCATCGGCACTTTTTACAATTATTTCCCTGATAAAATCAGTATGTATAAATATGTTGTGCTGAAACATGGGCAAGATATTAGGAAGTTTATCGCCAAAGGGTTGTCCAAAACAGGCATAACCGACCGAAAGAAAATGGAAAGGGAAGGCATAAAGCTTTATTTGGACTATTGCCTTAAAAATCCCCGTGTCATCAACATTATTTGGCAATCCCACTTTGTCGCACCTGAGCTTTTTATCGCATATTACGACAATTTTGGAAAACAGTATGAAAAGCAGTTAGCGTCTGCTGTCGCTGTCGGCGAAGTTTACCCTGCTGACCTTGAGGTTGTCAGCTATATGTTGATGGGTATGTCGAATTTTCTTGCAATCAAATATGTGGAATTTGGCGACCACAACAACTTGACTGACGAACGTCTTTATGAAATTGTTGACCAAGTGATGGAAATTTTGCAAAGGGGGATGTTTGTTTAATAATTAAGTCCTACAAGTTCTGAAAAAAGTTCTTGACGCTTCTTGGGAATTAATATATAATAATTGTAATCAAAAAAATGAATGACCCTTCACATTTTGAAAAGAGGTGTTAGCTTTGGAGAGACACGTTGGAATTGCGGGGATTGGCACATATATTCCCCAAAGTTTTATGACAGCGGGAGAGATTTCCGATGCCACAGGTGGCGTGTGGAGCGAGGATGCTGTCATAAACAAGCTTGGAATTGTGAAAAAACCCGTCACCGATGAAGTTGGGACGCAGGAAATGGGATATTTGGCGGCGAAGGCTTGCTTGGAAAATGCAGGGATAAGTCCTTTAGAAATTGACGTGATTTTGTGCATGGGCGAGGAATACAAGGAATTTCCTTTGACAACCTCGGCTTTGTATATCCAAGACAAACTTGGTGCTGTAAACGCTTGGGGTATTGACGTGCAAAACCGTTGTTGCACTGCCGTTTCTGCCATAAAAATGGCGAAAGATATGTTGATGGCGGATGACGAGATTGACACAATTCTCATTGCGGGCGGTTATCGCAACGGCGACTTCATTGATTATACTGACAGCAATGTGTCGTTTATGTTTAACTTGGCGGCAGGGGGCGGAGCAATCCTTCTTCGCAAAAATCTTGGTAAAAATTTAGTGCTTGGCAGTCATATCATTGCAGATGCAAGCTTAAACCGTACTGCTGGGGTTGAAATTGGCGGGCAAGTAAATCCAATAAACGCTGAAAATTTTGAAGAAGCACGTCGCTCTCTACGTTTGATGGATGCCGAAACCATGAAAAACCGTTTGAACGCAGTGAGCATGGATAATTGGCATACTTGCATCAACCGTGCTTTTGAAAAGTCTGGTTTACCCTGCTCTGCCATGGACTATTTAGCGATTTTGCATATCAAGCCAAGCGGGCATCGTGGGATGCTTGCAGATTTAGGCTTGACGGATGACCAGTCTATATATCTTGAAGATTTTGGACATATAGGACAGGTTGACCAAATTTTGTCCTTGGAGCTGGCTTTGAAGCAAGGCAAGGTTGGGGAAGGTTCGGTTGTATGTATGTTGTCCGCTGGAATCGGCTATGTTTGGGCGGCTTCTGTTATTAAGTGGGGGGAATTTAAGGTATGAGTATTTTTGTACAAATCCTTTTCAACAGCTTGGAAGCGGGCGGGATTTATGCACTTGCTACCCTTGGCGTAATCCTGATATTTCGCACATCCTCTGCCTTTAACTATGCCCAAGGGGTTATCTCCATGTTTTGTGCCTTTATCGCAGCAAATTTTCTCCACTCTACAGGTATGAATGTTTGGGTCGCTACCATCTTTGGTCTGTTTTCGGCATTGCTTGTGGGAATTTTCATAGATAGGGTGGTAATTTCTCGTACGATAAACTTACATTCTGTGTCAAAACAAATTATAACCCTTGGTCTTGTTATTGTATTTTTGGGGCTTGCCCCTATGTTTTTCGGGGTTGACCCTATGACATATCCACGTTTTGCCCATGGTGCTGTCACTGTTGCCGGGGCAAACATTACCCATGGTGCGATTATCAACATTTCTATTGGTATCATGGTTGTTGCGATTTTGTTTTTTGTCATACAAAAGACAAAATGGGGGCTGGCTGTCCGTGCCACGGCTTCCAACGGTTTGGTTGCCCGTTTGATGGGCATACCCACCCCTGTTGTAACCATGGGGGCGTGGGCGATTGCGGCGGCTCTTGGTACACTAGCGGCGGTTATGCGTGCACCTGACACCATGGTTAACCTTGTAATGATGGACAGCATCCAAATCACGGCTTTGCTTGCTTGTGTTTTGGGGGGTCTTGGCACTTTCCATGGACCTGTGATTGCGGCATACCTTATCAGCCTTGGACGTGCCTTGGTAGCCTTCTACATAAGTCCAACTTGGAGCGAGGCAATCATTTACATCCTAATTCTTCTGGTGCTTATGTTTGCACCCAATGGCATTTTCGGCAAAAAAGTGCTGAAGAAAGTTTAGGAGGGTATGGATATGAATAAAGTTTTTGGAACAATCAAAAAAACACAGCCATATCTTGGTTTTCTGATTTTGGGAGGGATTTTGTCCCTTGCCCCTGCACTTGTGGCAAATACCCAATGGTTTTTATTCGCATGGCTTACCATTTTTGCGGGCTTTGTGGTGTATTCCATTGCCAGCCTTGGGATGAACATTTTGATGGGCTATGGTGGCTTGGCAAGCCTTGGAACTGCTGGCTTTATGGGTCTGGGTGCGTACCTTACCATGGTTTTGACTGTGGATTTGGGGTTAAGCTTCTTCCCCGTTCTCATCCTTACGATTTTGGCGACGACAGTGCTTGGGATTTTGGTTGGACTAATATCTTTGCGTGTGGAAGGGTTTTTCCTTGCCATCGCCACACTGGTAATCGCTGAAATGCTTCGCCAAGTGTTTCAACAGATGCCTTTGCTTGGCGGACACGCAGGGCGTACAATGCCAGCATTTCCAACCATTTCGATTTTTGGCATCGCTGAATGGACATTAAACCGAAACCAGACATATATAATGCTTGTAATTTTCCTAGTAATTGCCATGTTTGTGACGCAACTTTTGTTCAAGTCAGCAACAGGGCGGGCATTATCTGCCATGCGAGGAAGTGAGTCAGCTGCCGCTGCCATGGGTATAAGCATTTTCCGTGGTAGATTGTTGGCATTTGCCCTTGCTTCTGGTTTTGCGGGGGCGGCTGGGTCATTGTTCATGTTTTTCATGCCTTTCACCAACCCGAACCACTGGAACTTAGTGCTTTCTCTCTTTATCTTTGCGGTTGTGGTTATTGGTGGTGTACGTTCGGTTGCTGGCACTGTACTTGGTGCGTTTATCGTGTTTGCCGTACCCCAGTTGTTTATCGCCCGCCTACCAATTATTGGTGACATAAGTGGCATGGACTTCGTGTTCACAGGTGTTTTGATTATCGTGGTTGTGCTTTTCTACCCCGCTGGTCTTGTATATATGCCTATAAGTATTAAAAACGGCATCACAAAGCTGATTAACAAACGTAAGAAAGGAGGCGAAACGGCATGAGCATCCTTTTAAGCGTAGAAAATTTGTCCATTGCCTTCGGTGGGCTGAAAGCCGTGGATGATTTGACTTTCGAGATGAACCATGGTGAAATTTATGGCATCATAGGTCCAAACGGAGCGGGTAAAACCACCGCATTTAACTGCATTACGCAATTTTACAAGCCAAACGCAGGCAAAATTCTATTTGACAGCAAAAAGAATGGCGTGATGGACTTGGTTGGCTTGAAGCCACATCAAGTAATTGGACATGGGCTTGTCCGCACATTCCAAAATGTGGAGTTAATTTCGTCCTTGTCGGTGATTGACAATTTGCTTGTTGGGGCGCATATCGCTTTCAAGTCCACATTGCCAGAGCAAATTTTCCGCCTGCCACGTGCAAGGCGTGAAGAAAAGCAATTGCGTGAAAGAGCTATGGAAGTCCTCGAAATGCTTGACCTAACCCATATCGCCCATATGCCAGCAACCATGCAACCTTACGGATACCAAAAAAAGCTAGAGCTTGGTCGCACCCTTATGATGTCACCAAAACTTATTATACTTGATGAACCAGCGGCAGGGCTTAATGAAGTGGAAACCGAGGGGCTTATCAACATTGTGCAGAGCGTAGCAAAAGACCTAAATTGTGGCATTTTGCTGATTGAGCATGATATGAATTTTGTTTCAAAACTTTGCAATCGTATTTGTGCTATAAGCTTTGGTAAAAGGCTTGCAATTGGCACACCTGACGAGATTAAGGCACATCCTGATGTGCGGGAAGCATACCTTGGCAAAAGTGATGAAGGGGGTGATGTTGATGGCTAATATCGCACTGGACATCAAAGGCTTGACGGTGCAGTACGGCTATATCACCGCCGTCAAGGGGGTGGATATGCAAATCCCGCAGGGGGGGCTTGTTGCCCTTCTCGGCTCTAATGGTGCTGGCAAATCCAGCATTTTGAAGGCGATTTCTGGGGCTGTCCCTGCAAAAGGCGAAATGACCTTTTTCGGAGATAACATCAGCGGAATGATTTCCAACAAAATCACTAAACGAGGACTTTTCTCCGTGCCTGAGGGTAGGCAAATTTTTAATGACCTTACCGTGGAAGAAAACTTACGGACAGGAATGTTTACCCTTAAAGACAAAAAACAACAAGCCAGTAATTTCGAGCGTGTATACAGCTATTTCCCATTTTTGGCAGAGCGTAAGAAGCAAGTCGCCCAAACCCTGTCGGGCGGGGAACAACAAATGCTTGCCATGGGCAGAGCATTGATGGGAAGTCCAAAAATGCTTATTTTGGACGAACCGTCCCTAGGGCTTGCCCCTCTAATTGTCCAGCAAATTTTTGACATTGTGCAACAAATTAGGGATGACGGCACAACAGTGCTGATTGTGGAGCAAAACGCCCTCGGGGCATTGAAAATCGCTGATTATGCCTATGTTTTAGAGCTTGGCAATATCATAATGCAGGGCGAGGCAAAGGAACTTATAAAAGACCCGACCCTCATCGAGGCGTATTTGGGCAAATCTGAATAATTTAGCAATTACCGTCAAAGGGCGGTTAAAAATAAGGAGGAAACGAAAATGAAGAAAAAATTATTTACCCTTGCAGCTTTGGCTGCTATGACAATCGGTGTGATGTCATTTACAGCTTGCGGTGGCAATGACGATGATGCGGGCGGGCAACCCCAAGGTGTTACAGGCACTGCTGGTACACATTCTCAAGGTGTTACAGACACCACGATTTACATCGGTAACACAGCCGCCACTTCTGGTGCTTTTGCTGCTGTTGGTGTGCCTTTTAACCATGGTCTGCAATCCTATCTTGACATTGTAAACGCCGCTGGTGGTGTCCACGGTAGGCAAATCCAACTTGTTCACCATGATGATGGCTTTGACGCAGTAAACGGTCTTGCCTTCACCGAACAACTTATCCATGATGACCGTATTTTTGCCCTTGTTGGTCATTTCGGAACACCGACCATCGGTGCAACCTTGCCAATGCTAAAAGAAACTGGTATTCCAGCAGTTTATTTTGCAGCAGGTATTTCTCAGCTTTATATGCCGTATGCGACCACCGTTGCGGAAGGTCAGCGTCTTTTCCCTGTGCAACCACTGTTCCGTCCAGAAGGTCATATCTTGGCAGCACGTGTAATTGACGAATATGCTCCAAGCACCATCGGCGTAATTTTCTCCAATGATGAAGCGGGTCAAGACCTTATTAGCGGTATCCGCTCTCAAGTGGCGGAAATTGGTGGCGTAAACCTTGTTGAAGCCCAAATCACTCCTGCTGACGCTGGCTCAATCTCTCCTGCTGTTTTGACTATGTATGCTCAAAATGTGGATGTTATCATAGTTGCTACTTTGCAAGGTGACTTTCCAGCGGTTGTAAACTCTATCGTTGGTCAAGGGCTTAACGTACCTGTGTTTACTTCATACGTAAGTGCTGCCCCAATCATCATCCAAGGTTTTGCAGCGGACTATCTTGGTGCAAATGCCACTTTCCCTGTTTATGTAACCAGCTGGCTTAGCATCTTTGACGATGAAGGCGAACTTGTTGACGATTACTGGGCATTTGCTGAGGGCGTTGGCGAAGACATGGCTTTGAACACCTTTGCAATGGCTGGCTGGGTTGCTGCAAGCACCTTCGTCCAAGGTTTGCGTGCCATGGGTAATGTGGATTATGTTACTTGGGAAGGTCTGACAAGTGCTTTGGAAGCGAACACTGTAAGCCTGCCAATGGGCGGTATCATGGACTTTTCAAATGGTGTAAGAACTGGTACAACTGCCATGGCATTGCTTCGTGCTGATGTGGATGGTGGCGAATGGTCGCCTTTGCGTGGTATGGAGCAACTTGAAGATATTGTAAACCGTATCAACTAATACAGGAGGCATGTCTATGTATGACAATAAAATCATAACCATAGACCAAGCCGTCAAACTTGTTAAATCTGATTATCATATTGTCACGGGGCTTGGTGCTGTCGAGGCCCGTGACTTTATGGAAAATTTGCACCACATTGCAGGGGATGTTCGCAATGTGACCATAACTAACTGCCTGCCAATGTCTGGCGGGCAGTTTATGGATGCAGAGTTTTCGGACAGCTTTAATATTGACGGTTGGTTTTACAGTGGGGGATTACGCTCTGCTCATAAAAACGGCAATGTAAGCTTTGTGCCAAATCACTTGCATTTGGCAGGGGAAAAGCGACTTTTCCATGCTAAGCCCAATATTTATGTTGGGGTGGCGACCATGCCTGACAAACACGGCTATATGTCCCTGTCACTGAGTAATACCTATGAAAGACGGATGATTGAGGCGGCTGACATTGTAATTTTGGAGATTAACCCAAAATTCCCCCGTACTTTTGGGGATTTGGAAGTTCATGTGGATGAAGTTGACTATCTCGTTGAGACAGATTATGGCCCGCCCATCATCCCCGACAGCGAGCCTAGTGAAAAAGACCGTATAATCAGCAAATATATCACCGAATATATAAATGATGGGGATTGTTTGCAACTTGGCATCGGAAGTATTCCAAATGCCGTGGCGGAAGGGCTGGTGGACAAAAAAGACCTTGGTATACACACAGAAATGCTTGGTTCTGGACTTATGAAGCTTGCAAAACTTGGTGTTGCTAATGGACGTCACAAAAATTTTTATCCAAACAAACTTGTGGCGACTTTCGCCCTTGGCACACAGGAATTGTATGACTTTTTGGATGACAACCCAAGTGTGTTAATCCTTGACGGAAATTTTGTCAATGACCCCGCCGTCATTGCTCAAAATGACAACCAAATCAGCATAAACACAACAATTGAGATTGATTTGACGGGTCAGTGTTGTTCTGAATCTCTTGGGCATATGCAGTTTAGCGGTACAGGCGGGCAAGCGGACACAGTTATTGGGGCGCAAAAGTCCAAAAATGGTAAAAGCTTTATCGCCCTACATTCGACGGCGATGGTGCGTGGGACAGATGGTGAACGCCATGAGGTATCAAAAATCGTAGCAACCCTAAAACCTGGGGCAATCGTTTCTTTGTCCCGTAATGACGTGGATTTTGTGGTGACGGAATATGGTGTCGCATCACTTCGTGGCACAAATGTTAAAGAGCGTGTACATCGTCTTATTGGCATCGCCCACCCAAGTTTCCGTGAAGATTTGATGAAACAAGCAAAAGAGCTTATGTATATCTAAGGGGGTAAAAAATTATGGCTTTTTTTGAAATAAACGGCAAAAATATTTATTATGAAGTCCATGGGGAAGGGACGCCCGTTGTACTGCTAAACGGCATTATGATGTCCACCCCTAGCTGGCAGATGTTTGTCCCAGCCTTGTCGTCAAATAATAAGCTAATTTTAGTGGATTTTTTTGACCAAGGGCAATCCCATAAGATGGTTGACGAGGAATATGACCAGATGTTGCAAGTAAGCGTGGTCAAGAGCTTGCTTGAGCATTTAGGGCTTCCAAAAGCCAATATTGCAGGTGTTTCCTATGGTGGAAATGTCGCCCTTCGCTTTGCCATTGAGCATCCCCAAATGGTGGATAAACTTGCAATTTTCCACGCCGCCCCAAAAACAGGTGCATGGCTTCGTGACGTGGGCAAAAGCTGGATTTTAAGTATGGATTGCCCCGAAAATTTTTACAACACGTCAATCCCTGTGATTTATTCGCCAGAGTTTTATAATGGCAACCCAGATTGGGTGGAGGTGCGTAAAAACTTCTTGACCACCCATGTTTTCACAAACCAAGATTTCATGCAGGCTATGGCACGCCTTAGTCACTCGTCATACAGCTATGATGTCAGCGACAAGCTGGACAAAATAACAGCAAAAACCCTAATTGTAGCGGCAGATAGCGACCCGCTAACCCCATATGCAGACCAAAAAGCCCTTAAAGACGGCATCAAAGATGCCGAACTTGTCCTTCTACCAAATTGTGGTCACGCTTCAATGTATGAAAAACCAACCCTTTTTGCCAGCCTAATTACTGGCTTTGTAAACACAGATTTTACGGGACTTCAATAATATTTGAGGAGGAAAAATATGGATTTTAGTTTATCAAAAAAACATTTGCTTATGCAAGAATTGTTTCGTCGGTTTGCCGAAAAAGAAGTAAAACCCCTTGCTGCCGAGGTGGATGAAAAAGAAATTTTTCCATACGGCACTGTGGATTTGCTTGGCAAATACGGGATGCTTGGTATCCCATGGTCAGCGGATAATTTGTCATATACCCTATGTGTGGAAGAAATGAGCAAGCATTGTGCAACAACAGGGGTTATTGTGTCTGCCCACACAAGCTTGTGTGCTGCCCCCATATCCGATTGGGGTACGGCAGAACAAAAGGGGAAATATCTTTCAAAACTTGCCAGCGGAGAATGGCTTGGAGCCTTTGGTCTAACTGAAGCTGGAGCGGGGACTGATGCGGCAGGTCAGCAAACAAAAGCCGTCCTTGATGGTGACAATTATATCCTAAACGGCACAAAAATTTTCATCACAAACGCCGATGCTGCCCATGTGTATATCATCATCGCCATGACTGACAAAAGCCAAGGAACAAGAGGACTTTCTGCATTTATCGTTGAAAAGGATATGCCTGGTTTTTCCATTGGCAAAAAAGAGGATAAAATGGGCATCCGTGGCTCTTTGACCTGCGAGCTGATTATGGAAAATTGCATCATCCCTAAGGGAAACTTGCTGGGCAAAGAAGGGGAAGGCTTCAAAGTCGCCATGAAAACATTGGATGGCGGACGCATCGGAATTGCCGCCCAAGCCCTCGGAATCGCCCAAGGGGCAATTGACACCACCGTGGCATATGTGCGGGAGAGAAAGCAGTTTGGCAAGCGTATTTCCCAATTCCAAAACACACAATTCGAGCTGGCAGATATGCAAACAAAAGTGGATGCCGCCCGCCTTTTAACCTATCGTGCTGCAAACCTTAAAGATGCTGGCAAAAAATACACCAGCGAAGCTGCCATGGCGAAACTTTTTGCATCAGAAGTGGCAAGCGACGTGACACGTCGTTGCCTGCAACTTCACGGCGGATATGGGTATATCCGTGAATATCCTATCGAGCGGATGATGCGTGATGCAAAAATCACCGAGCTTTATGAGGGTACAAGTGAAGTGCAGAAAATGGTTATTGCTGCTGGTATGAAGGTTAATTAGGAGGTATTGAATGAAGATAATTGTTTGTGTAAAGCAAGTGCCAGATACCAACGAGGTGCGTCTTGACCCGAAAACTGGCACATTAATAAGGGAAGGTGTTCCAAGCATCATCAACCCCGATGATTTGTGCGGAATTGAGGCAGCCTTGCGTTTGAAAGATGAATATGGTTGTCATGTGACGGCAGTCAGCATGGGACCACCACAAACAGATGTTGCCTTGCGGGAAGCTTTGGCGATGGGTTGTGACGAAGCGTATTTGGTTTCTGACCGTGCATTTGGCGGGGCGGACACATGGGCAACATCAAGCACGTTGGCAGGGGCAATCAAAAAACTTGGTTACGATTTGATAATAACAGGCAGACAGGCAATTGACGGGGACACTGCCCAAGTTGGACCGCAAATTGCAGAGCATTTGGGCATCCCGCAAGTAACCTATGCCCAAGACATTGAAAAAACCGAGGGCAACGCCCTGATTGTACAACGTCAATATGAAGACAGGTATCAAAAAATCAAAATCAAATGCCCCGCTCTTGTGACTGCACTTTCAAGTCTTAACAAGCCACGTTATATGTCCGTTGCTGGCGTTGTTTCCGCATATGACACAAAAGAGGTCAAAACCCTCACTTTTGAGGATTTGAAAGAATTTGTTAAGGAAGAAAATATCGGACTAAAAGGCTCGCCCACAAAGGTTAAAAAGTCTTTTCCCAAGCAGGTTAAAGCACAAGGCGTCAAGCATGAAGTGGACGAAGACGATGCCGTTGAAATTATTGTGAAAAAGCTTAAAGAGCATTTTGTGATTTAGGGAGGTGAAATTATGACGGAAAATATTTTGGTAATTTGCGAACAACGTGACGGCAAGTTTCAAAAAGTTTCTATGGAACTTATCGGCAAGGCACGTCAGTTGATTGAAAAAAAGCAGGGACAAAAGGTTGTTGCCCTTCTTATGGGTGACAAAATTGCAGAGCTTGCCCAAGATTTGGTTAACCACGGGGCGGACAGGGTTGTTTATGTTGACAATCCAGCTCTCAAAGACTTTATGACCGAACCTTATACGAAAGCGGCTTGTGCAGTGCTTAAAAGCGAAAATCCCGACATGGTGCTGGTGGGTGCTTCATCCATTGGGCGCGACCTTGCCCCACGCATTGCCGCCCGCTTAAAAACAGGCTTGACGGCGGATTGCACCACCTTAGAAATCGACGATGAAACGGGCGAGCTTTTGATGACCCGCCCAGCTTTTGGTGGAAATGTCATGGCGACAATTATCTGCCCAGACCATCGTCCACAAATGGCAACGGTGCGTCCTGGTGTTATGGTTGCCCTTGAACCACAAACCAAAACAGGTGAGATTGTTGACTTTGATGTGGCTTTTGAAACCTCTGACAGCAATGTGGAAATCCTTGAAACTGTGATGATAGCCAAGGAAACCAAGGACATTACGAAGGCAAACATTTTGGTGTCTGGCGGGCGTGGTATTGGCAACAATTTCGCACCCTTGAAAGAACTGGCTGACGTTTTGGGTGGGGAAGTTTCCGCATCACGTGCCTCGGTGGATGCTGGGATTGCCTATAAAGATATGCAGGTTGGGCAAACAGGAAAAACCGTACGACCAGATGTATACTTCGCCTTTGGAATATCGGGTGCCGTCCAGCATACAGCAGGCATGGAAGAAGCCACCCTAATATTTGCCATAAACAAAGACGCAACGGCACCAATTTTTGATGTGGCAGATGTAGGTATTGTTGGGGATGCCCACAAAATTATCCCAAAGCTTGTAAATCGCATCAAAAAAGAGAAAAATCTTTAATTATCTTCGACCGATGATAAAGTGTCATTTGGTCAATGGCTTAACTTTGCTAGACTACCGTCACTCCTAATTCCCAAAGTAAAGTAGCGAATAAATTTTATATTTTGAACATGACACACTCATGTCATAGGCGATAGGAACAAGTTTGAAAAATTGCTCACAATCCTTGAATTTACACACTTTATCAAGAATCAAACACCCAGCCGGCAAGCGAAGAAAAAGTTATGAATTTACTGTAAGCGTCGCTATAAATATAGTATGACTAAATATTTCAAAAGATTGATGATTGCCCAAAGCTGAATAACGCTCCTTTTCTCAACTCGGGAAAAGCAACTAAAGGCATGATTGATTTATCACCATCTAATCAATCATGCCTCTTTCTATTTCACGGCAAAACACCAAAAGGAGGAATTTTTCTGCCTCGGAGAAACAAACGCAAGACAGAACCACACAATCATGCTACGTCAATACACGATAGATGTTTTAAGGTTAGTTAGATTTGTAGGAAAATGATGTAAAAAGTTTGATATTGAATAAATTGACCCTTTCCTCAAAACATCCAACTTATTATTATAACCTGTTCTTTTGTATCAAGGTCTCTCTCTCTGATTTGTATTGTATCAATAAAGTCATTTATGATTTTATGCGTTAAGATGTCAACCCGCTTGTACTTTTCTAGCAGAATCACCATATTGTCGAAGGTCTTTTTATTTATTTCAATGGCGGTTAATTCCTCTTGCAAATACCGCTTCCTGTTGACGTCACTTTGTCGCTCTTTTTCAAAAACTTTCTTAAAGTCCAGAAAATCTTCTTCCGAAATGACACCATTTAGTTTGTCGGCATAGGACATAGTTATGTTTCTTAGGATGGTTTCAATTTTCGATTCAACTTCAAAGAGTTGCTTTTCAATTTTTGGGCGATTATCGCCACCTTGTTCAATGATAGATAGGGCAGAACTTACAATGTCATAAGCATCACCTCCTATGGTTGCATCATTGATTAAACCCCTTATTTTGGTGATAATAGCATCTTCAATCTTATCCTGACTAATACAATGAGGTGTACACTCTCTCCTTTTGGACATTGCCGAAAGCCTGCATCTTAAGAAGTGTGTTTTGCCATTTCGTGATAATCCGCTACGTTGCATGGTGGAACCGCAGTCTGCACACAGAAGCTTACCCGCCAAAATATGGGGCTTTGACTTTTCTGACGGCTTGTTATCGGGGTTGTTTTTATAGCCTGTGCGTTTGCGGTCTATCAGCTTCTGGACTTTGTGAAACTGATTCTCGTCAATTATGGGAGGGTGGTTGTTCTTTATCACTATCCATTCACTCTCGGGGACTTTAGTTGTCTTTTTACTTTTGTAGCTGACCTTTCGCTCTCTACCTTGAATTAATGTTCCTATGTAAGCCTTATTCCTAAGAATCTTATTGATGGTATTTGCTGACCATACGCCATACTTAAGGCTGTAAATTCCAGCACTTGGGTTTTCAAAGTTTAGACCCTGATTCTTTTTGTATTGACTTGGCGTAGGCACTCCTCTTTGGCTAAGAATATGCCCTATTGTGTGAGTTCCATTGCCGTCCAAATACAGGGAGTAGATTTCTTTAACGATTTGAGCGGCCTCTTCATCAATAGTCAACTTATGCCTGTCATTTGGGTCTTTAATGTATCCATAGCAGGCAAAAGAACCTAGAAACTGCCCATCCTCCATCTTTTTCTTGAACACAGCCCTAATATTATCGGACAGGTCCTCGCTATGCCATTCATTGATAAGCCCATATATCTGGCGAGCTTTTTTATTGCCCTTGACATTGGTGTCCACATTATCGGTTAGGCTGATGAAGCGTATGCCCCACTCTATAAAGTATCCGTGGATGTATTTTTCTACTAATTCCATGTCTCTGGTAAATCGGGATTGGTGTTTGCAGATTATGGTGTTAAACTTTCCATCGGCAGCATCTTTAATCATCTGCTTAAACGCTGGTCTGTCCGAAAATCCGCTTAAATCCTCATCAACATAAACATTGTGTACAAGAAATCCATTGGAAACTGCGTAATCAATCAATAACAACTTCTGATTTTGGATACTTTCGCTATCATCTCCGATATGAACCTTATCTGTGTCCTCCTTCGATAAACGGCAATAGATGGCCACAATTTCTTGGTTTTGCATTTGGGTGGTTCCCTCCCTCATAAATGAAAAGAAGTAGATGCCTACTGACTAAAGATATTATATCGCAGCACACAACCTCGGCATAGCTTCATGTACGTTTCAAGTTCCCAACTTTTCCTTGCCTGCATTATCAGGATTTTGGGGATGTTTTTTTGAAGGACAGCTATCCATCCTGATGCCACCTTTCACTGAGCCAAGGTTGTCTTTCACCAAGTGTCCAACAATGATTTTCCTAATGTTTTTGTGCCTCTCCACTTCCTCGGTTGACATAAAAATGTCTGAAACAACAATTCTGGCACCTCTCAAATCATCACCTCAAACTGAGCCACTTATAAAATCTGTATTAATATCTATATTACACCATGGCTTGTTTGCATACTGCAACAGGATTTATGCCTTAAAAATCAATGCCATGACTTAACAGTACATGCCTGTGTTTGCAAATTTTTAGAGTACTTTAACAATATGGCGGTAAACGGATGTGTGGCTGTTCGTTCAAATTCCTAATACCTTATGATGGAGATGCTCTAAGTATTATTAAATCATCTTAATTGCTTATAACAATCCGTTTTCTTTCCAAAATAAAAATCCACAGAAACCGATTAAATCAATTCTGTGCATATAATAATCGAAAAACCAGCCTAATTATATGACCAGATAACAATCCAAAATCATGTTATACCAAGAAAACCAGCCATCAATTTTGACAAAAGCAAAAACCTTAAAAAGTAGCAAGGATTGCGTGGATTTTCGATAGCCCAATGCCAGAAACATCTACACCTATCAAAATTTAACTACTTACACCTCTTTTAACCGACTTGTACAAGTGGTGCAATAGGCTTGTGCAAGTTTTGGAAGTTGTTAAAGTGGTCAATCGAATGATTTGAGGTATTTATAGCACCCTTGATGGTCGTGGTGGAAAATCGCACGGTTTGACGGATGCGGAGATGGCTAAGATTATGAAGCTTCCACATGGGTTCCGTGACCATTATCGTCGTATGGGTGGTTTTGTCCGTTGATGAAATCCACACTGTCAAGGATGCGCCCCTGCAAGTCAGGAACTGGAGCAACTCCTGTGTCTAAAATGGCAATAGAAATTGGCTGGTGCATGGTGTCACCTCCTCTCCCCATCATATAGAGGGACGAAATCTATTGACACAGTGGGTGTGGTAAGTTTATAATTGTTGTAAGGGGTGTTGTTTATGAATATTTTGGATAACTTGAAGCGTGTAAATGAGAATATTGAAAAAGCAGCAGAAAAGTCTGGGAGAGATGTGTCAGACATTGTTATGGTTGCCGTTACAAAATCTCTTAATTTGGATGAATTGCTACAAATTGAAGGCTTGACCCATGTGGGCGAGAACAAAGTGCAAGATTTGGTTGCCAAACAACCTCATCTTGATGGGTTGGTTTGGCATTTTGTAGGGCATTTGCAACGAAACAAGGTGGGTCAAGTATTGGGGCGTGCGGCACTTATACACAGCTTGGACAGCATACGTCTAGCGGAAGAGATTAGCCGTGTCGCCACCAAACAAGATTTAATGGCGGATGTGTTGATTGAGGTTAACATTGCAAATGAACCAAATAAATATGGTATCATTCCAGAGGAAGTAATGGAATTTGCCACAAAAGTGATTGAATTGCCAGGGATTGCCATTCATGGTTTAATGACCATGGGTCCAGCAGATGCAACCCCCTCACAACGGCGAAGCAACTTTGAAAAAATGTCAGAATTGCACAGAGAGCTAAATTCTATAGCACAAGCACGTTACCTTTCCATGGGTATGAGTAGCGACTATGAGCTAGCCATCGAATGTGGAGCCAACATCGTGAGAATTGGGCGAGGGATATTCGGAAAATAAGAAAGACGACCACTTAAAATTTCATATAGATACACCAATAAAAACTCCCCCAGATTTTTTCTGAGGGAGTTTGTTTCTATTTCCATAAAGAATTGACTTCATATCCCATTTCTTCCAAAACAATAAAAACATTGCCGTGGTCATCACCTATCATATGACCAATGCCCATAGTTACGAAAAATGTGGTTGGTTCGTCAGTTTCCACTAACAGACGATGAATTTCTTCGGCAAACTCCACTGACCGCTGAATAAGAATCACATCAACCATGTATTGAGCAAAAGCGTTGCCATGTGCATCTTCTGGACGAAGCAGAGCAAAAAGTGCATCAATATCTTGTGCTGTATAGGCTTCCACCAACCCTAAATCTCTGGCAGCTTCTATCATAGTGTCACGGTCCGCTAAATCATTTATGGCGGCGATTTGCACGTCCATTGGCGCTCTGTAAAGCACAGACGTTTCATGGGCAAGAGGGTTAAGCCCGATTATGGTACGGTCAAGCCCTTGGGCAATCGACATAATATGAGTATCTACACTGTAAATTTCAGAAATGTCCATAAGAGGAAAAATCTCAAGGGCGGTTATCATGGTCGCAGCAACCATGGGTTGGAACATTGCAATGTCCTCATAATTCACCAATGTGAAGGTTTCTAGCACATCCAGCAGATGTGCATGGGTTTCTGGAGGTAACACATCCGCCAAAGTCGTGCCAAGGGGCAACATCATGTAACGTGCCACTTCCATCATCGCAGCCAAATCTTGCAATTGTGTTAGGTCAAATTCAAATGCGAAAATGTCAGAGCGGTGCATGGCGTCTTCCACACGTGCTGGTAATGGAAAAAAGTATGGTCGCCCAAGGTGCATAGAACCAAAAATATAAGCACGGTTGTCGCCATATTCTACATAAGACAATAAACCATGGATATATGGTCGCCCCTCTATTTCCTCGGCAATTTCTTCAACCACCTGC
>WQZZ01000011.1 GCA_009780485.1 Defluviitaleaceae bacterium
TCCCATGACTTATGTTCGTAGGAGACACGCTGGCGGGTGCGTTCAAAATTAGGGTCTGGGAAGGGTATGGCGGACAGCAACGCCTTCGTGTAGGGGTGCATGGGTTTGTTGTAGATATGCTCTGCCGTACCCATTTCCACAATTTTGCCTTGGTGCATAACACCAATACGCTTGGAAAAATATTTAACCACCGACAAATTGTGTGCAATGAACAAAATTGTCAAGCCCATTTCCGACTTGAGGTCGTTTAATAGGTTAAGCACCTGTGCTTGAATACTTACATCAAGTGCAGACACTGGCTCATCAGCTATTATCATCTTGGGTTTTAACACGATTGCACGGGCGATGCCTATTCGTTGTCTTTGTCCGCCAGAAAATTCATGTGGATAACGGTTGGCGTGTTCTTTTGTAAGTCCAACGATGTCCAAGGCTTCGTAAACCTTTTTAAGGATTTCATCATTGCTACTGTAAAGTTTGTTGATTTTCATGCCATCGCCTATTATGTCCTTTACGGTCATTCTGGGATTTAAGGATGAGATGGGGTCTTGGAAAATCATCTGCATACCAGATGTTACCATTTGACGCACTTCTCTATTCCGCTTGCCAGAAATAATTTTGCCGTCAAAAACAACTTCGCCGTCTGTAGGTTCATATAAGCCGATAATCGTTCTGCCTGTGGTGGTTTTACCACAACCAGACTCGCCAACCAAACCAAAGGTTTCCCCGCGTTCGATTTCAAAGGTCAAATCATCTACGGCTTTCAAAACCTTGGCATTTTTGCCTTTGCCTAGGGCAAAGTGACGGCTAAGGTTTTTAACTTCCAACATATTGCTATTTTCCATTGCCGTATGCCCCCTTTGCTTTCTGCCGTTCAAGACGTTTTTTCAGCACATCTGGCATTTCTACTTTCGGGGCATCTGGGTGCAAAAGCCATGTGGCAGCATAGTGGGTATCGCTGATTTTGAACATAGGTGGCTCTACCCGATTATCAATGTTTAGGGCAAATTTGTTTCTGGCAGCAAAGGCATCGCCAACAGGCGGGTGTAGCATATTTGGCGGAGTACCTGGTATGCTAAGCAGTTTTTCATCCTGCTCCGTTTCCATATCAGGCATAGCTGCCAGTAAATTCCAAGTATATGGATGCTGTGGATTGTAGAAAACCTCATCAACATTGCCAATTTCTACAATTTTGCCAGCATACATAACTGCCATGCGGTTGGCAATACCTGCAACAACACCCATGTCATGGGTTATAAAGATTACAGACAAATTCCGCTCTTTTTGCAAATCCCTGATAAGCTCCAAAATTTGGGATTGGACACTAACATCCAATGCTGTTGTTGGCTCATCACAAATCAAAAGCTCTGGGTCGCCTGCCAAGGCACAAGCAATAACAATCCTTTGACGCATACCACCCGAAAATTGGAAGGGGTATTGGTTATAACGTTTTTCAGGCTCAGGAATAGCAACCGCTTTCATCAGCTCCATGGCTTTTGCGGGTGCGTCCTTCCTGCTAATTTTCCCTGACAAAACCAAAGATTCAGTAATTTGTTTACCGATTTTCATTACGGGATTAAGGGCAGACAAGGGGTCTTGGAAAACCATAGCCATACGAGAACCCCGTATCTCAGAAAACTGCTTTTGTTTGATTTTCGTCAAGTCCATGTCACTGTAACTGATTTGACCTTGGCTAATGGTAGCATTTTGTTGCAAAATACCCATAATCGCCTTAGATGTTACGGACTTGCCAGAGCCAGATTCGCCAACAATTGCCAGCGTTTCGCCCCTTGCCAAATCAAAACTAACATCCCGCACAGCCTTGACGGTGCCAGTAAATGTCTTAAATTCCACACTTAGATTTTTAACTTGCAGTATATTATCACTCATATCATCCCTCCTTCTAATGCCCACGCAATGTGGGGTCAAAGGCATCACGCAGTCCATTTGACATCATTTGAAACGACAGCATCAAAATAGATATTACCAGTGCTGGGAAAAACACTGCGTGGGGGTTTGTAAGCAACATTTCTTGTCCTTGGGACAACAACACGCCCACAGACGGCTCTGGTGCTTGTATACCCAAACCTAGATAGGAGAGGAATGCCTCTGTCATCATAAATGTAGGTATTGCCACTGCAACCTGCGTAATAGTCGGACCAATTGCGTTGGGCAAGATATAACGGAAAATCAACCTCTTATCGCTTGCACCCATAACCCGTGCCGCCATTACATATTCTTGACCCTTATAACGGTAGAACTGGGCGCGCATCATCTGAGCCATGCCAATCCACCCAGAGAAGGTGAGGGCGATTATTAAGCTCCACATAGTTGTACCCAATCGAGTAGCTATAATTATTACCATAATTAGCGTGGGTACGGCGTTGAAGACTTCCATGATGTAAAGCATTATCATATCGGTTTTCTTGCCATAATATGCCGCAACTGCACCAAAAACAACACCTATGGTAAGGTTGATAAGCACAGCAATTGCTGCCATTGTCAAAGAAACCCTTGCCCCTCGCCATAGTCTTGTCCATAAGTCACGTCCAAGCATATCCGAGCCGAACCAGAAATATACATCTTCTGCCCCCACATTTGCATAGGCATCAATACGTATTTCTGCCATTGGTACGGTTCTAGCACCTGCGGTCTGGTAAAATGTCCGCACGGTTTCGATATACACACTCTCCCAGTTAGGCATATTGGCAACTTGCACCGTCACCACAGACGTTCCGTCAAAAATACCAAAATTCTCAAGAATTGGTATACGTGGTGGCAGTCTGTCCCATTGAACATTTTGCTCACGGAAATGGAAGTCGCCCATCATTGGTCCAAAAATCGCCATGATGATAATGAAAAGCAACATAAAAATAGAAACCATAGAAGCCTTGTTTTTAGAAAAACGTATCATAGCATCTTTGAAAAAGCCCACTGGCGGGTCTTCTGGTACTGTGTCTGACAAAACTTCACCTTTTTCTTGAAACTGAAAGTCATCTTCGGTAAAGGTATAATTTTTTAACAATTCCACATTGTCAACGGGAATAGAATTAGCTTCGTGCCGCACTTCTTCCACCTCCTATAACAATTCTCGGGTCTACAATGCTGTAACTTAGGTCGATTAACAGACGGGCAACCAGTGCTATAAAGGTGTACATTACTGTGGTTGCCATTATCAGTGGATAATCATGGCTTAAAAGGGCGTTTATCATTATCCTGCCCATGCCAGGTATTGCAAAAATTTCCTCCACCACAACCGAACCACTCAAAATAGTCACAAATATACCCACAAGCATACCCATAATGGGAATTAGAGAATTTCGCAGGGCGTGCCGAAAAACGGCTTGGTGGGTTCGCAGACCCTTGGTTTTTGCTAGTAGCATATAGTCGGAATTTAGGGTTTCTATAAGTTCTCCCCTTAAAAACCTTGTTATAAAGGCAATGCCACCGAAAGACAAGGCGAGGATTGGTAATATCATAGAATGAAGCCTATCCCAATCCCAGTTTTGGGATGTGGAGAATATCATTGGGAACAACCCCAGCCTAAATGCCAAGAAATACTGCATCAGCGACGCAAGCACGAAGCTCGGCACTGATATAAACACAACCACCAAAGCTGAAACTGCATGGTCGGGAATTCTATTTCGCTTTAATGCAGCAAGCGACCCCAAGAAAAAGCCGAGGGGGACAATTATGAAATTGGATAATAAGTTAAGCACAATGGTTATAGGAAATCTTTCTGTTAGAATATCGGTAATGTCACGGCTTGGTTGCACAATCAAAGAAATTCCGAAGTCAAAGGTTACAATGCTACGCAAAAAGTGACCAAATTGTACAATCAGCGGCTGGTCTAAATGGAAACGACGCTCCATTGCAAGCCTAACCTCTGGTCTTATTGCGGGGTTCTCGAATGGACCGCCAGGCACAGAGTTTATCAAAAAGAATGTAAAAAGCGACACCAAAAACAACGCAATAAACATAAATAAAACACGTTGAAGTACGTATTTAAGCAAAACTTTCACCTGCCTTATATTACAAAGGTTGGGGACAATTAACGCCCCCAACCTTTGCTATTTGCTTGTTAATTAGTTAGGGTTCTATGGGTTTACAACGATACTTCTTTCCACATTAGGCTCGATGAAGGATTGATGTACGGCATGACCTACTGGGAACAAGAACTCGTCAAGTAGTAAATGCACTCTGTCAGAATAAATTACAGCAGTGTTGTTTTGGTAAATCGGCACCCAAGGCATATAGTCGAGGATAATGGCTTCCATTCTTGCCAAGGCATCAATTCTACCATCGTCGTCAAACACCAAGTCGCCTTGAGCGGCACGGGTTTGAAGTTCCATAAACTCTGGGCTGTTCATTTGGTGAAGTCTAGGAAGTTGGTCGTATCTCCAAATGTTAAAAGTTGCCCAAGCGTTCCAAGAATTTTGACCTTCCGTACCCCAACCAGAGTCATGTAGACCTGCCTGCATTCTTTCATAAGATGCGGTAACTGGCATAGAAGTCAAAACAAGCTCAAATCTATCAGCACCGAAAAGACCTTCAAATTCTTCTTTCAAGAACTCGCTGGCAAGACGTTGCTCCAAAGCACCTTCAAAGTATTGAAGCTCCATTTGCACAGGTACAGAGCCGTTTCTTTCCCAAGCGAGGTTAAACAATTCCAAAGCACGTTCTGGGTCGAAGCTGTAGTTCGCACCTTGGTTTGCCATGCCCTGTGGCGTATCTCTAAATCTTACTGGGTTGTTAGCCAAATCGCCTACCCATGCACGGCTGGAAGCGATGTAGTTTGCAGGGATAAACACTTGGAAAATGTCATGTGCTATTGTAACCCTGTCGGTTGCGTAAAACAGTGCATGTCTGAAATCTCTATCCCTTAGGATTGGGTTGGTTTCAGAAGCGGAGTTGATGTGGAAGCCCCATACAACAGGACCTTCTACACGGACGGTACGTGGGTCTTCCCTAAATTGTGGGAAGGTGGTGCTGGTAAGAGCCATTACATCTAATTCACCAGCAAGGAACATTTGCATTACCGTTCCAGGGTCTGGCACCACAAGCTCTTCGATAACATCCCATGTAAACATATGTGCCAATGGGTGGTCATGGTTTCTCTCGAAAACCCTGTATTGGTCTCTTGCCCAGTCAACCATAATCCAGCGACCGCTTTGTGCAAGGTCTGCAAGTTCCAAGCCGTAGGTGTTGATGGTTCTATCAGCATTAAAAGCAGCTTCGTACATTTCTGGGTCAACCGCTGCAAGGGCAGCCATAGAAGCGAAAGTTTGAAGTACATCAATCTCTCTGGTTGGAGTTGCTAGGGTGAAGCGTAGGGTGTAATCGTCAAGAACCTCGATACCCACATCATCCCAAGTTGCTGGGTTGTCAGTAGCTGGAAGAACATCAGGAGACCAGTTAGGTTCGCCAGAAGCGGTAATTTCAAGATAATCTTCCATGTTTAGACCTAGGAAGTACGCCCTTGCACCAACAACATTAAACACGTTGAAGAAAGCACTTGCACCTGGGCTTGCAAGGGTTGGGTTAAGAAGCATTCTCCAAGAATATTCATAAGTATGGGCATTAATTGGTGTGCCATTGGAAAACGCTAAGTCTTCACGTAATGTGATTGTCCATACCGTCATGTCATCATTATGCACTGGCAAATCTGCTGCAAAACCCGGGAACCATCGTATATGGTTAGTTTCTGTGCAGTACAGAAGATAGAAGAAGCTACCTTGGGTGTAAGTCAGTGCCACACGCACAGGGTCAAATGTGTGGTTGTGTGGTGCAAGGGATGGGATGGAAGCACCAGTCCTCCTGTAAACAACCAGACCTTCTGCTACTGGCTGCTCTGCTTGTTGACCTTGTTGCTGTTCGCCACCGTCAACCACTGGGGGCGTTGGGTCTGGGTCGTTGTTTCCTCCACATGCGGCAAGCAAACCAAGGGTAAGTGCCGAACCAGCAATTACAAATGCTTTTTTCCAAAACTTCATGGTAAAACCTCCATTTCAAATTTTTCTTTTTATATTTCACAGACTTGCTATTGGAGCAGGGCTGTGTTATAATTCCAAAAAGCAGTCAGATTTTGGAGGTTCCAGTCAAATGCTAAAAAGCTTTTTAACCAGACACGCCAAGACCATAATACTTTTTGTGATTATCATGATTTATGGAGCGGTACACTTTACATTAAGCGAAAGTCATCCCCTTCATACTTTGTCCAACATTTGCTTTAATGTTGGCTCTCTTAGTCTAGCATACGCACTTATCTTAGAATTGTTAAATCGAAATTATTTTAAGATGTTTGCATATCCTGTTTACTACTTCATAGAGTCCCGTAAGGTGTCCATAAGGCGTAAGCGGGGTGTTGAAAGCCAATCGCCCTTATCTCCCTACGATTATGAACAGCAGGGCTTGCGAAAGCGGAAGAATATTATATTCTATGTAATTGGCGGAATTTTTATCATCTTGTCTATAATTTTTGCCCTTCTCTTTCAACCCTACTTAGCCACATGATAACACGCCAATCTAGGTGTGTCAAGCACATAAAAGTTGTGTTGTCCTCGTTTGTGTGACTGGGCGTCAGTATTTTGAAATATTTCTGTAACATTATGTCGATTAAAAGTCCATAACGCCAGCCACCTATATCTAGATGGAATATAAGGCGAATTTAACAAAGATTTAATATTTAGAAGACGTATTTTGGCGATATAATCAACCTATTTTGCTAAAATTTACCAAATCGTAAGACGCATAATCTATAATGGTAGGGGCGGGCATTGCCCGCCCTAATTATGTAGACGATACAGTTCAGCACAAAAAACAGTGCAAACAGAAATGGGGCGTGCAATGCACGCCCCTACCATTATTAAAATCAAGATACATATTTCCTCATATTCTTCAAAGCGTTTTTTTCAAGTCGGCTTACTTGTGCTTGGCTAATGCCAATTTCATCAGCCACCTCCATTTGGGTCTTGCCCTCAAAAAAACGCAGACTGATGATATGCCGTTCTCGCTCGCCAAGTCGTTTCATGGCTTCGGACAAAGAGATGTTTTCCAGCCACATAATATCTGTATCCTTTTCGTCTTTTAACTGGTCCATAACAAAAAGGGCGTCCGTGCCGTCGTTGTAAACGGGCTCAAACAAAGACACTGGCTCTTGGATGGCATCTAAAGCAAAAACAACGTCTTTGCGGTCAATTCCCAGTTCTGTAGCGATTTCTTCCACAGTAGGCTCTTTGCTATTCAAATTTATTAGTCTCTCTTTTGCCTGCAAAGCCTTGTAGGCGATGTCCCGCAAACTGCGACTTACCCTAATGGAATTGTTGTCCCGCAAATATCGCCTAATTTCACCAATAATCATAGGAACAGCATATGTGGAAAATTTAACCCCATGGCTGGTGTCGAAGTTGTCGATGGCTTTAATTAACCCGATACAGCCAACTTGGAAAATATCGTCAATGTTTTCGCCACGGTTGTTAAACCGTTGGATAACACTTAAAACAAGGCGAAGGTTGCCGTATATATATTCACTTCTGGCGTGCTTGCAGCCCTGTAAAATCTTCGCAAAAAGAGCATCCTTTTCTGCCTGTTTCAACATGGGAAGCTTGGCAGTGTTGACACCACAAATTTCAACCTTGGTGCGTTGTGTACCGTTCATGCACATTTCGCCCACTCTCTATATAAAGTCTAAAGTTTTTCTAAAGTTATAGAGATATTTTTTCCAAGGCAAGCCAGTTTATACCAGCAAAATCTTCCAATTCTTTCTTAAATTTTTCAATAAAAAACCTGTGACAGATTGCCACAGGTGCAGTTTTATTAGGGTTTTTTCTTTTCTTTTGCTTCTTTTCTTTTTGCCTTTTTCGCCTCTTTTACCTCAAACTGGCTCTTAGCCCCTTTAACAGAGGCGATGTAAATACCAGCCAGCTCCACCTGATAAGTCTTTTTAGGTTCTAAAAAGTTGTAGTTTGCTTTGTCGCACATAAGGGTGACAATTTGCTTTTCTACCTTTGCCATAACAAAGTACATTTTAGTTACCTTGGCAGTTTTTGGTAAATTTTCCATAATAACTTTTGGTAGATTTACATTGTCGGCTTTGTCATGTTTTTTGTCGATAACAAATATTTTGGCTGACACCTTGTTTTTGCTTACCGCTTCTTGCTGGGCAGAATATCG
Source organism: Defluviitaleaceae bacterium (assembly GCA_009780485.1). Classification (GTDB taxonomy): domain Bacteria; phylum Bacillota; class Clostridia; order Lachnospirales; family WRAX01; genus WRAX01. Next base: position 8,170 of record WQZZ01000011.1, read on the forward strand.
CTTGGTTGCCCAACGATTTAGAAAATAAAATCCAGCCCCTAGCACTACCACGATACCAAAAACAATTATAACAATATCTAAAGCTCCCACTTAAACAATCTCCTTTATTTTCTATCTCTTTGCACAAAAATTGGCAGTTTAATTTGCCCGTTGCTTTCGCTGTCACTCCTATCAGATGCAGAAACGGGAGCGGATGCAGAATTTACAGGATCTGAAACCTCTGGCTTAATTTGCGGTACACGAACAGCACCAGAAGGCTCCTCAAATGCGGTTGCAACTACGGTTATAATAACTTGGTCTTTCAAATCTTCGTTTATTGATGTACCGTAGATGATGTTGTCGTCTGCTACACCAGTGCTTTCTTGTATAAAGCTTGCCGCCGCTGTAACTTCGTGCAATCCAAGGTCGGCAGCCCCTGTAATATTAAGCAAAATAGAACCTGCACCTTGGATGGACGTTTCCAACATAGGGCTGTTGATAGCATTTTCTGCCGCAATCATAGCACGGTTTTTGCCACTGGCAGAACCAATGCCAATATAACCCAGACCTTTGTTTTGCATGATGGTCTTAACATCGGCAAAGTCCAGGTTAATATCACCAGGATGGGAAATTAGGGTAGAAATACCCTGCACGCTCTGGGTCAGCACCTCGTCAGCCTTTTTTAGGGCATCCTTAAAGGTTACGGATTCGTCCAAAACCTCCATTAAACGCTCGTTAGGAATGGTTAAAAGGGTGTCTACGTGCTGACGCAATTCCTCAATGCCCTCATTGGCGTTAGACATGCGTTTTTTGCCCTCAAAAGCAAAGGGTTTTGTGACGATACCCACAGTTAAAATCCCCAAATCCTTAGCAAGTCCTGCAATTATCGGGGCAGCACCTGTACCTGTGCCACCACCCATGCCACAGGTCACAAATAACATATTGGAGTCCCCAATGGCTTTTAGGATTTGGTCACGACTTTCCTCGGCAGCTTTTGCACCTACCATAGGTACTCCACCCGCTCCAAGACCAGCGGTTAGCTTTTCACCCAGCTGTATACGAATTGAAGCCTTGGAGCGGTGCAAGGCTTGTGCGTCGGTGTTAACGGCAATAAAATCAATACCTTCCACACCATCTTCTATCATCCTATCAACAGCATTGTTGCCACCACCACCAACGCCAATAACACGTATTTTAGCTTTCTGACCAAAAGCAGCCATATCAATGACGTCCTTATCAATATTTACCATTGTGGTTTCCTCCCCTTTGAAGGCGTTCCAACCAACCAAGAAAATCAGTAGGTACGTCCTTGAAATTTGTCTAAAGTATTATATCTATTATCTTTGAGTGAAATGCAAACGTGGGTGACTTGGATTTGAAATATTCAAAAAGCCCCTGTCCACGGGCGTGCTTTCTAAAATTCCGATTATGTAGCGGGTTTTGCGTTCCGCCTGATACAAACCACCAAATTCAATTTCAAAATTATCTTTGTGGATGATGATTTCACGTGGGTCTTGAAATTCCATTAAATTTGGAACAAAATCGTATATAGCAAAAATGCTTGTCAAATGTAGCATTTCAGCCAAGGATTCCGCTTCCAGATACCGCCCAGCCATGAAACTTTCCACGGTCATGCCTACAACCTTAGGAAGCTCTGGTTTTGGTAATGACACCGTTTCTAACACCATCCCAGTAGGGTCAACCAGCACATATCCACCAACAATCAAGCGGACATTTACAGCAGGTTGTCGCTCCACCACGCCAATCACCACACGGCGGGGAAATTGTCGCTCTACGCTAGCGGTTTGCACATAGGGCATCGCTTCTATCCAACCAGCGACACGGCTTGCGTTGAAAGCAAAGATGTTAGTCCCTACACTTAACTCGGTATGGATGTTTCTGGTAATTTCCAGCCCTGTCACAATTTGGTTGCCTTCAATATAAATTTGGTCAACCCTAAACAGGGGTGATAAAAGTACCCCCAACGCCGCTAAAATCAACACTGCCACGGTGGCGATAAATCTAAAAGAAAGTCTTTTCTTTACCTTTCTTTCCATGTTCCACCCCTAAATATACTACATAATTTATTTCTTGTCAAGGTTTTTCCAAGCATTTTCTACGGCTTTTGCAACAACTTTTGCCACACGTTTGTCAAGAGAAGATGGGATGATATATTCTGCCGTCAATTCGTTATCTTCCACAAGGCTTGAAATTGCGTAAGCGGCGGCGATGTTCATTTCTTGGGTGATATCCTTGGCACGTGCGTCCAATGCCCCACGGAAAATCCCAGGAAAAGCCGCAACATTGTTAATTTGGTTAGGGAAGTCAGAACGCCCTGTGGCAACCACAGCCGCACCAGCGGATTTAGCAATATCTGGCATAATTTCTGGCGTGGGATTGGCACAAGCAAAAATTATAGGGTCTTTTGCCATGGATTTTACCATGTCAGCATTTAGGATGCCTGGGGCAGACACGCCAATAAACACGTCCATGCCAACCATGCCCTCTGCAAGCCCACCAACCACATTTCTCTTATTGGTTTTTTGTGCCAAGGCATTTAGTCGGTCGCTGGAATAGTCACCATCCCTAGTGATAAGCCCACGGGAGTTGGTGATGGTAATGTCTTCAAAACCATCTGCAAAAAGAAGTTCGGCAATGGCACAACCAGCCGCACCAGCCCCAGAAATGAGGATTTTAGCAGTTTTCTTATCCTTGCCTGTAAAACGTAATGCACCAATTAGCCCAGCCAGCGTTACCACTGCCGTACCATGTTGGTCGTCATGGAAAATCGGAATGTCGCATAATTCTTTTAACCTTGCCTCGATTTCAAAACAACGGGGTGCAGCTATGTCCTCAAGGTTAATTCCTCCAAAAGAACCCGCCAAAAGCGCCACCGTACGGGCAATTTCCTCGCTGTCTTTGCTTCTGATGCACAAAGGTATTGCGTCCACGTCACCAAAAGCCTTGAAGAGTGCCGCTTTGCCTTCCATTACAGGCATGGCGGCTTCTGGTCCAATGTCCCCCAGACCTAGCACCGCCGTGCCGTCTGTAACCACCGCAACCGTGTTCCAGCGACGGGTTAAATCAAAACTCCGCTCTGGATTTTTCTCAATTTCAAGGCATGGTTCTGCTACCCCTGGCGTGTAGGCGATTGCCAACTCCTCTGGTGTAGACACCCCCGAACGCACTGCAATCTCAATCTTACCCGCCCATTTTTCGTGCATTTCCATTGCTTTACTCATATTATCCCCCGTCCATTAAAGCTTTTATCTATGTATTTAATCAATTATAACCTAACCCACCGTTGCTGGCAAGCGAAAATTATACAAACTTATATGAAATGCACCCCAATTCAATTAGTAATTAATGGTTTTTACATGAAAAGGAGCGAATTTAATTCCACTGCCCACATCCTCGAAAGCTATGTTATCGCATCTGATATGTAAATGAAACTTTGGTGGACCACTTTTACGAAAACGCACTTGGTCTCTTGGTAGTGAGTTTGCAGGTATTTTGAAAATATGGATTTTACTATTTATTGGGTCTATTAGTAACAGCCACCAGTCCTCGTCAAGAAGCTCCACGGGTGGGTCGATGTTGTAAGTGTGACGATAATCTACCCTGTTAGCATATCGGGTTTTACCTGTGATACTTACTCCGTTTTGTCTGCAAATTTCTATGGCTTGTGTTCTGCTTATTGTTTTGTTGTTGCCAACCACATTTGAGGTTGGTCGATAAACTGGACGATAGCTTGTGATTGGCGGGGGTGGTGTATCTTTTTGGGTTACTATAATCTTAAAATCATTTACAACTTCATCAAAATCAAAACCTGTAAATTTTTTAGAAAAATGGTTTCTAAGTAAATCAACAACTAGCTCAGATGTAATTTCTTGTTTTATTATAGCAATATTTTTGATGGATTGTGATTTTTGGTAGACGAATTCTTTAATGGTATCATAACTGAAGGTAGTTTTACTAAACATCTCCACAAACTTAACGCCATCAGAAACATCTTTGTCAAAAGATATTTCTGACCTATCTTGCTCATTGTCGGGTTTGGCGAAATCACAGGCGTAGACGTAAATTTTGTCACAAATCAAAACACCGATGTTATTGCCTGTCAATTTCATGTAACTGAACAATTGTTCTTCTGCACCCCTATCAAAAGGTGTGTTGTGGCGTTTTAATTCCACGACAAACAAATCCGTGCCACCACTTTTTATGATGATGTCAGCGGTGGCTCGGTCAGTAGAGCCAACTCGTAAGGTTCTTTGTCTGTCAATTTCCCCAGCCAAACTGCTGTAACCAAAAATTTCTGCAAAAATCTTCTCCCAAATGCCCTGTACCACAGCTTCCGTGGCATGAAGGTTCTTGTTATGCTGTTCTACAATCACATTCCATTTTTCTGCCGATGTCATGTGCCACCCCTATTTCTTAATATCCATCTTAACCTTCTCGATTTTCAATCGTCTGCCTTTCATCTTCAGTCCTGTAAGCTTTGAAATGATAATATCCGCCATATCCTTAGGTACTTCCACAAAAGAGTAACTTTCAAAAATCTCAATACTACGGATGGCTTTGCCTGGCATACCAGTTTCCCCAGCGATAGCACCTACGATATTACCCGCAAGAATTCTATCCTTCTTGCCCACATTAAGCATTAATCGCACACGTGGACCACGGGTGTTGACAAAAGTGCCGCCTTGGCTACCCGTCTTGGTTTTCTGACGGCTTCTCCAAATTCGCCCTTCCTCTTTTTTGATGCTGTCCTCGCCACCTGCGACATATTCCACATCGGAAGTATAAAGCATTTTCAAAAGCCCAGCGGCAACGTCCTCGACAGGGATGCCTTTTTCCATAAGGCTTGACACAATGCCCTTGTGCTTCTCCAACAAACCTTTTTCGATAGTTTGCTCAATGTCAATGGCAATGCGACCAGCACGGGCTTGCTCAACTTCTGCAAGGGTAGGTATTGGGGCAAGTTCTAATTTTTGCTTGGTAAACCGTTCCAAATCACGCAAGTTGGCAAATTCTTTATTGCCTGTGATAAGGGTTAGGGATGTACCAGAACGCCCTGCACGCCCAGTCCGTCCAATACGATGGACATAAAATTCCATATCCTGTGGCAAGTCAAAATTTATAACATATTCCACATTATCAATATCAAGCCCACGTGCGGCAACGTCTGTGGCTATAAGTATATCAATTCTGCCCTTCTTAAAGCTTTCCATAACGGCATTTCGTGCAAACTGTTTCATATCACCATGAAGGGTTTCGGCAAAATACCCACGGTTGCGAAGTTTTTCAGAAAGTTCTTCCACCATTTTTTTGGTATTACAAAAAATCATGCTTCGCTTGGGGTTGTAGTAGTCGATGAGACGGCAAAGCACCTCCAACTTTGTTCCACGGGGAATGTCATACAAAAATTGCTTAATATTAGGCAAGACAAGCTCTTTCCGCACCACCTTGATGATAAGTGGGTCGGTTTGGTAGTTTTTAGTAATAGCCATAATCTCTGGGGACATGGTTGCAGAGAAAAGCAGGGTCTGACGCTGCTCTGGCACTTCTTTCAGCACTGTTTCAATGTCCTCCCTAAAGCCCATATTTAGCATCTCGTCCGCTTCGTCCAAAATAATCATTTGTAAATTGGCAAGTTTTAAGGTGCGACGACGCATATGGTCCATAATCCGCCCTGGTGTGCCAATGACTACCTCACAACCCCGTTTTAAGGCGTTTATCTGCAATTCAATGCTCTGTCCGCCATACACGCAAACAATGCCCACGCCCTGCTTGTATTTGGCAAAGTTACGCATTTGGGCGGCAACCTGTTGTGCAAGCTCACGTGTAGGACACATTATAAGCACTTGTGTTTTACCACGTAAATCTGGGTTAATTTTTTCAATGGCTGGTATGCCAAATGCGGCGGTTTTGCCTGTTCCTGTCTGGGAATGTCCAATAACATCCCGCCCACTAAGAACGGCAGGGATGCCCTTTTCCTGTATATGGCTGGGAGTGGTAAAACCCATATCAGCCACTGCCCGCATAATTTCGTCCGATATGTTAAGGTCTGCAAATGTGACTTCTTCTGTGTTTTCTAAAAGACTTTTTTCTTCTGTCATGTTGTTTCCTCTTCTCATAATTTACTTTTGCCCAATTATATCACAAAACAACTTGATTGGCAATAAAATAATCAAGAGTGATTTTAAGGAGCGTATTTATGAAAAAAAGATACGGCGGTTATGCCAGCGATTTTGGCGGCAAACCCTTTGTTGTGGACATTGAAAAAGCAACCACAACCAACGACAGTTTCCGCACAGCCCTTTGGACTGGCACCCATCTACAACTAACGGTAATGAGTATTCAACCTGGGGATGATGTTGGGTTGGAAGTTCATCCCGATGTAGACCAAATGTTGTGTTTACAGCAGGGTAGGGGACTTGCCCAAATGGGCAAAACCAAGGATGACCTTTCATTTCTTCAACCCGTCTTTGAAAATTCTGCTGTTTTTGTACCAGCTGGCACTTGGCATAATATACTAAACACAGGTAAAGTGCCTATGAAATTGTACTCTTTCTACGCACCACCAAACCATCCCGCAGGCACGGTTCACCAAACAAAAGAGGTTGCCGAAAAAGAAGAAGGTCATGGAGTTCACTAGACCCTTGAAACATTGGGGTTTTTGTGGTATGATTGCAAGTGTTCGATTTGCAATCATACCACAAATAATTTAATAGGAGAAAAAGATATGAATCTAACGGAAATTAAATCGCAAGTAGAGCAGGTTTTTAAGGAAACAATCGAAGCTGGCGAGCTTGAGCATGGCGATATCATTGTGCTGGGTTGCTCCAGTAGCGAAATTTTAGGAGAGCATATAGGCAAAGCAGGGAGTTCCGAAGTGGGACAAGCTGTAATTTCTGCCGTTATGGATATTACAAGCAGGCTAAATCTGCACATTGCCGTTCAATGTTGCGAGCATCTCAACCGTGCTTTGGTGGTGACAAAATCCTGTGCCGTTGTCTATAATCTTGAAGTTGTGCGGGTATGCCCAACGCCATCCGCTGGTGGGTCATGTGCGTCCGTGGCTTACGAAATGTTACCAAATGCTGTGGTGGTAGAACATATTAAGGCCCACGCAGCCGTTGACATTGGTGACACCCATATAGGTATGCACGTGAAGTTTGTGCAAGTGCCTTTTCGTCCGACTATCAAAAGGGTCGGACAAGCCCATGTGACTGCTCTAACTTCCCGCCCGAAGCTAATTGGTGGCACACGAGCAAAGTATGATTAAATATGGCATCTTTCTTTGGTGTTGTACGTTATTGTCTGTGCAATTGGGACGACCAATGGTCGCCCCTACCGTGTTATTCAAAATGGGTTAGTTGGATAGGTTGTCTGGTCCAAAACCGTGGGGCAGTAATTCTGATAGGGTAAAAATGCGGTAATTTTGCGGGCTTTGAGCAATGATTATCTGGAAGCTTGGGGGGCAAAATTCCATTAGAACTTGGCGACACACTCCACATGGGAAACAGTCTTCTGCTGGTTGATTGTTGACTGCACCGCCCACGACTGCAATGGCTGTAAAGTTGCGTACACCTTTTGACACAGCAACGGAAACAGCGGTGCGTTCGGCACAAATCCCTGGGGTAAATGCGGCGTTTTCGATGTTGCAACCTGCGTGGATGTCCCCCTTACCATCCAGCAAGGCGGCACCAACGGCAAAGTTGGAATAAGGCACATAAGCCATTTTGCGAGCTTGCATTGCAGTTTCAATTAAACTTTCAATAGTTTGATTATTCATGTCTTTGTCCTTTCTGCGATGTTTTTTCATAATTATACCATAAAAATCAAAAAAGTATATGACATTTTTACGACTTGGTGTATAATAGAAGATACGCTAATACTAAAGAGGTAGTTTAATGAAAAAGAATAACGCAGTTATATTTAAGGGCGGAAAAAGTGGTATTATTGTTTTGTTGGATGAAGAGGCAAGTTTTGAGGATATTTCTGTGGTGCTACGTGATAAGGTTCGTAGTGCCAGTGGGTTTTTTTCTGGTTCTTCCACATCTCTTGCGTTTAAGGGCAAAGAGCTTAACGAGGATGAGATTGTGTCTTTACTAAAAATCATTGATGAGGAAACGGATTTGTCACTGACATTTGTGGAGGATTTGACAGGTCCTGTGGTGGCTAATATTAGTCCCGAAAAAACCACCGCCCCAAAACCCGCAACTGATACATATTTTCACAAACACAGCCTGCGTAATGGTCAGACGATTATCCAAAACGGCTCGGTGGTGGTGCTTGGAGATGTGAACCATGGGGCAGAAGTTGTCGCCACTGGCAATGTACTAATTTTTGGGGCTTTGCGTGGCATGGTTCACGCTGGAAGTGGCGGGGATGAAGACGCTTTTATTTGTGCCATGGACTTTCAACCAACCCAAATAATGCGTATTGCTAGTGAAAAGGTGCAATTTCCTGGGGAGGGCTGGTCGGACAGCACCATTGACCCTGGCTTCGCTTTTATAAAAGACGGAAGTATACACGTAAAATTTATAGCTGACAATTTGGAGGACAAATAGATGGGTGAAATTATTGTTGTAACAAGCGGAAAGGGTGGCGTTGGCAAAACCACAACCACTGCAAATATTGGTACGGGGCTTGCAGCCATGGGCAAAAGCGTTGTTTTGATTGATATGGACATTGGCTTGCGAAATTTAGACGTAATTTTGGGCTTGGAGCGACATATTGTATATGATTTGGTGCAAGTTGTGGAGGGTCGTTGCCGTGTTAAGCAAGCTCTTGTAAAAGACAAACGCCACGACAACCTATATTTGCTACCTGCCCCGCAAACCAGAGACAAAGATGCGGTGACACCAGAACAGATGCTAAAACTTTGCTCATCCTTGGTGGACGATTATGATTACATACTTATAGACTGCCCAGCGGGGATAGAACAGGGCTTTCGCAATGCCACAATCGCCGCAAACAAGGCAATTATCGTGGCGACCCCTGAAGTCAACAGCGTCAGGGATGCAGACAGAGTTGTAGGTCTTTTGGAATCCGTAAATTTTGAAGAAATTCGATTGGTGTTAAACCGTGTGCGTCCTGATATGGTACGTCGCAAGGAAATGATGGATATGGATGCAGTTACCAATGTGCTGGCGATTGATGTACTGGGGATTGTCCCTGACGACGAACACATAATTGCCGCTGGCAATAAAGGTGAACCAGCAGTTAGTGACCCTGCGTCTCCAGCGGGCTTGGCGTATGCCAACATTGCCCAGCGTATTTTGGACATTAATGTGCCGATGTTGGAAATTGTAGAGAAAAAGTTGACTTTTGGTGAAAAACTTAAAGAATTGTTTCGCAAGGGGAGGTAAATCTTATGTTTAATTTAGATAAATCTCCAATTGCAGGCTCTGGGGACATTGCGAAAAATCGCCTTGATAATATAATCATGCAGGACCGCATGGAACGGTCGCCACAAGTTTTAGAGCATATCAAATCCGAAATAATTGCCGTTATGGAAAATTATCTGGAGTTTGATGAAAGTCAGATAGAAATAGACCTGTGGATGCCTAGTGGAAAGGTTGCGGGTGAAGCCCCCACCTTAACTACGTCATTTCCCATCAAGGCTTGGAAGCGGAGATATGAGGATGGTCAAGAGGGTGAATAGCACATATGAATTAAGCGGTAGAGCTGACAGTGTCTGGCTATACCGCTATTTTATTAATCAAAAAGCCCGCCTAACTTTGGCGGACTAGTCGCTGTCTTTTGCTATTTTGTTTATGTAGGATATGACTTCTATTTGGCTGTCATCACTTAGTTTATTAAAAGCCCGTAGGACAAGACTTTCGAGTTCATTAGCTGATAGTGTTTCGTTTTCGTCTGTAGCTATCATTTCACCTTTGCCTAAAAGTAGCCAACGTAAATCGATGCCATTAACATCCGCTATCCCGCAAAGGGAGATGACAGCACTAAAAGGGAGGTTTCGCTTTCCCTTCTCTGCTTCACTTAAAGAACCCGAAGGAAGCCCAATCATAGCTGCAAAATCCATTTGTTTATAGGAAAGATGACCCCTTAACTTAGCTACACGTTCGCCAAAATTATCCAAAAAATAACCCCCTACAAATTTATTTTACAAATTTGTAAAATAAAGCTTGACAACTTACAAATATGAAGTTATAATATATAAAAATCACTAAATTCCATTAAAAGAATACGAGGAGGAGACTTTATGAAAAACAACGGTCTTGAAATCTGGGTAATGTCCAAACAAAAGCATTTCCCGAAAGAGAAAATGATGCTATTGAAAGAGCAACTGGACAAAGTACCAGTGGACAAAGTAGGCATGGTTACTGGCTCTGTTGAACTCAAAGACCCCAACAACATATTATTGATGTCCATATTCCTTGGTGGTTTTGGCGTAGACAGATTTATGTTAGGTGACACAGGTCTTGGTGTCGCAAAGCTACTTTTGGGCTGGGTAACTTTCGGTATTTGGTGGGTCGTTGATATATTTCTAACCCCTAAAAAAGCAAGGGAGGTAAATTACAATACTATAATGCAAATGATTAGCGGTTATACCAACACCAAACAAGAAGAAACATCACCAGATGAAACGGAAGCTGAAAATCGCTTGCAGTAGTTATTCGGCGGGTTTTGAACGGATTTTGCTGATGACGATTAATCCGATACATACAACAAACACTAAAATGCTAATAAATTGTGATGTTGACATAGCGAAAACCTGCCCACGGGCGGCATCACCACGGAAAAACTCTAGTATAAAGCGACCTATTGCGTAGGTTATACCGTAAAACGCCACAATGTGCAGATGGTGACGAGGTTTCATTGTCCACGTCCAAATGGCGGCAAATATTACTAGGTTCATGGCGGTTTCATATAATTGCACAGGGATTAGGCGAATGTCATTAGGGGCTGAAACAGAGTTGGCGAAGTAAACTCCCAGCGTTTCATGGGGCATACCATGACAACATCCCGCAAAAAAGCAACCCACCCGCATAATTGCATGGGCAAGGGGCAAAACAGGAACAAGCACCGTTAAAATGGTCGGCACATCTTTTTTGAGATATTTGGCGTATAAAGGCATTGCCCCCATAACGCCAAAAAGTCCGCCGTAAAACACCATGCCACCAAAAGTACGTTGTAAAAATGGCAAGGGATATTCACTAAATAAATGACGGTTTTCCCAAGCTGATGGGATTTGTGTCAAAGCAAACACAAAAACACCACCAACCAGCAAGCCTGCACCTAAAATAACCACGCCCATTAATAAACCAGTAAAATCTATGCCATGTTTTTTGGCCCTAGGTGTGACAACGCCAGCCGCCACAAAAAGGGCGATGATGCCCATGATTTGGTACATATGAAACTCTCTGCCTAAGATTTCAAAGGATGGGAACATATTCTACAAACCCAATTCCCAAAGAACATCGTCCCAAATCTCAATCCAAAATGGTGAGTTTACGCAGGCAGTACAAGCCACAATTGTACCGATGGAGAAAAGAATACCTACGATAGACAGGATTAGCCCTGCGGTAAGTTTGCCACCACGAAAACCCTGCCCCATAGCGACAAAAGCAAGAATAAGCCCTATAATACCAAAAAGAAAACCACCCAAGAAAAAGCTGGTTAAAAACCCGATAATACCCAAAACGAGGGCGGCGGTTGCAAGACCGTCACCTGGTTGTTTTACGGGTTGCGGAAAAGTTGGTGGTTGTTCAGGAAATTGACTCATATCTATTCCTCCTAAATTTTAACTATTAAATTCTGATTAAAATCAAGCAAGGGTGGAGTTTACCCACCCCCGCAAAACAAAAACTACGACTACCAAGCCGCCAATGAAGCACAGCCGATACACGCAACACAAGCCACAATACCAAGACCCCAAAGACCCACACTAATAAGTGAGCAAATGAAGCCGATTTGTGCTTTGTTACCTGTGTAACCAGCGTCCAAAGCTTGCTTTCTGAAAATGAAAGAAGCGATTCCCCAAAGAGGGCTAAGAACAAGGGCAAGAATACCGAAAACAAGGGCTAAAGTTGCCTTGTCGTCCCCTGGTGGTGGACCAGCACCAAATGGAGGGGGTGTTGTTTGGTTTTGTTGGTCTGGAAATTGACTCATAACAAACCTCCTAAGATTTATGTAATTTTTGGATTACCAAGTATCTAAAATTTCTATGCACATCACACAGCCAAAACAAGCGAAAAGTGGCAGGACGATAAGCGTCCAAATAGTCAAACCTACGGCAGAGCAGACATAAGCGGCAGTCAACTTTCCGCCTTCAAAACCTTCCTTTTTGGCTTGGCTTGCGAAAATTAGACCAAGTATGCCAAAAATCGGACCTATAAAGATGCTCAAAATACCCATTACCATTGCGAGGGTCGCTTTTCCATCTCCTGGTGGTGGACCATGACCATAAGGTGGCGGGGTGTACCCCGAGCTTGGTTGTTGCGGAAATTGGCTCATAATCTTTTCTCCTTGATTAATTATTATATTTTAATATTTATGTAATAATTTAGATTTTACCACGCAAATGGCATTGCACATAGCGGGGCAAAAGCACAAAGGAAGCAAGCTGTCCAAAAAGTTAAGCCAAGGGATGCACCGATGATGGAGCAAACCAAGCCAGCAGTGTTTTTGCCACCTACAAAGCCGTCGTTTTTGGCACTGATAGCCAAAAAGATGCCTACGCCACCAATAACGACCTCTAAATACGGAATAAGCCAGTTAATCCAGTATACAGCAAGGCATACGATGCCCAAAACAAGGGCGGCGGTCGCCTTTCCGTCACCAGGTTGTATAGGCGGTCTGCTATAGTGGGGTGGCGGGGTGTATGGGGGTGGTTGTTGGGGATATTGGCTCATAATTGCACCTCCTGCTAAATACTTGATAAATTATAGCACAATTTGTGACAAAATACAATAGCTATTTTGAAATTGTCTTTATATGGAAATTCCGCTTTTGACTATGGCGTGGCGTAGTACCTTGCCCGCAGCCACAACCAGCCCAATTTGTATTATCGAAGATATTATAAAGGGCGAAACAGTCACGGTTAAAGCATGGGCAAGGGTTGTATTTTGGTAAATGGCGAAAAATACGCCACCAATAAACAGCATAAACCCCGTGGCGACGGTAATTACAACCGCCCAAACAAGAGGGTTGTTCTTTCGTCCCGCAAGCCCTGCCGCAAGGGAAAGGAGTGGGAAAGCTAGTATAAAGCCACCTGTTGGTCCGAACAGTACACCCAGACCACCCATAAATTGGGCAAAAACAGGTACACCTACTGCTCCAACTAGGATGTATATTAAAACGGTCACAAGACCCTTTTTCCAACCTAAAATCAGACCTGTGAGGGCAATGGCAAAAGTTTGCAGGGTAAACGGCACGCCCCCTGCTAAAGGAACGCTAATCTGGGCGCAGACGGCTATTACAGCAACAAAAAGACCGACTTGCACCATGTCCCGCACAAAATTTTTTCTACCCATTTTTTAGATGCCCCCTAATACCATATACGAGAATTACTAAAGAAAGTATGCTACCTGTGACAATTAAAAAATAAAAATCAAAAGGGGTGTCTGCCAAAAACAGCCCCAAACCCAGCCAAATCCAGCATAAGACTACGCTAAAAAGATTGTATTTTAAGCCGTATTGTCCCTCGGTTGGCGGACGTTTCTTTGCCATAAAAATATGTATGGTGACAATTACGCCGATTGTTGGAACTAATAGTTGCACCCAAAACAGAGGAATTAAAGTAATGGAAAATAGCATACCCGCCCACATGAAGGCACAAGTACGCAATTTGTACGCTGTGGGCATACCTCGCTTGTTGTAATAGTTATCAAGATAAGGTCCGAGGAATTTACTTCGTAAAAGCCACGCTTGCATTTTTGGGTTTACACGAGCAAAAAGCATAGATGCTAGTATGAGAAAGGGCGTTGTTGGCAAGCCTGGTATAAACCTGTTCACAACGCCCACTATCACACATAACATCCCTAAAACATTAAACAAAACCTTCTTAAAGGGACTGACTTTATTCAATTTTTACCAACCTTTACTTTACAGACTGCTTGAACATCCAAACGTGTTTTTCAAGCGTGGTAATTGTACCGATAAACAAGTCAGCAGTGGCTTCGTCGCCTTCTTCTTGTGCGATGCCAACACCTTTCTTTAGCTCCTCTGCCAAGAAAGTGTAATCCTTTATAAGGGTTTCAAAGATAGCCTTTGGAGCTACTTCATTGCCGTCTTCTTTGATTTCTGAAAGGTTAAGATATTCTTTCATAGTAGCAACAGGCGTGCCGCCGATTGCAAGTAGACGCTCGGCAAATTCGTCAAAAAGCTCGGTCATTTCGTCATACAACTCCTCGTATTTTGCGTGAAGCGGTAAAAACAAAGGACCTTCTACAAACCAATGAAAGCGATGTAATTTAATATACATCACCATCAAATCAGAAATGCGTACATTCATAAAGTTTTTCAAAGCCATTGGAAACATCCTCTCTTGATTAAAATTTTGTTGCTACTTACATTATACAACAAATCTTTTTGAATTGAAAGGGTTAAATTAAATTTTTTTACAAATTCCTTGACAAACTTTGTAAACATGATATATATTATATTTGTGCAATTGAAAACGAAGGTCGATTTAGAGCTACAATAAATGGTTGATAGAAAAACGAGGTCAAATGATTATGAAAGAGTTTTTGCTAACAAAATCAAATGGTAGACGTCTTTTGGAAATAGCATACGCAACTTTATATCCAAACAAATGTCTTTTCTGTCGTCGAGTTTTGGATAATAAACAAAGTTTTTCCTGCACGAACTGCCAGATAGCACCAGCAAACGATGACCACCACGCCAAAAGTATCGACCAACTACATATACCATATGCCTATGAAGATGAGGTTCGGAACGTGGTTTACCGATTTAAGTACGGAGGTGCGAAATCCCTTGCAAAGCCGATGGCGGTTGCCATTTATAGCTGCTTCCCCGACATAATTGGGGATTTTTTAGTGCCAGTGCCTCTTTATGTTGGTCGCCAAAAGCAAAGGGGATTTAACCAAGCCGCAGAGCTAGCAATGGAGCTTAGCAAGCTAACAAAAATCCCTGCCGTGGACGGTTTGCAACGTCTGCGAGACACAGTAAAGCAACTTAACCTAAGCCGTGAACAACGCATGGAAAATTTGTCGGGTGCAATTGCCCTAAAGTCTGGGTTTTGCGTGGAAGGCAAACGCATAGTTTTGGTTGACGACATTTTTACTACTGGGGCAACCGCAGGGGAATGTGCCAACGCCCTGAAGACTGCAAGTGCCACTCATGTGGATTTAACCGCATTTGCAAAGGTACAATCTGTTTAACTGTATTACATAGGATATACCTGACCTTGACACGGCTCCCCCTTTGTGATAGAATGGGCTATTGCAGAGGAGGAGTTTATTTTGAGCAAAACCAAATACGACCTAACACAAGGACCCATATTCAAAAAACTGTTAAAACTTAGTTTGCCCATTATGGCAACCAGCCTTTTCCAATCGGCTTATGATATGACAAATATGTTTTGGCTTTCTCGCCTTGGTGAGGAGTATTTGGCATCTGCTGGGCTTGCCAATCAGTTTATATGGCTGTCCTTTTCGCTAATAATGCTGTGTCGCATTGGTGCAGAAATCGGCGTTAGCCAAAACATGGGCAAAGGCGAGCCAGAAACCGCAAAGGCGTTTGCCCAGAATGGTTTTATGTTGGCACTTATATCGGGTGCTTTGTTTTCTGTGTTTTTGATAACCTTGCGTGTACCTTTGCTGTCGCTTTTGAATATCGAAAACCCCTACCTGGCGGAGCAGGCTGCCCTTTTTCTTGGCGTTTCCGCCCTTGCACTGCCCCTAACCTTTGGGCATTTTGTTATAACGGGTATTTTTAGCGGTTTTGGCAATACCCGTGTACCATTTATTATAAATTCCGTGGCGTTGTCCCTTAACATTGGGCTTGCTCCTGTGTTTATTTTTGTGTTGGATATGGGCATGGTTGGTGCTGCTGTAAGCATTATTGTTTCCAATGCCTTTAATATATCTGCTAAAATTTGGGCAATGACAAAATACAAGGACCGCCCGTTTAAGGATTTCAAGCCCTTTGGCAAAATCGTTAGCGGAAAAATTGGGCAAATATCTCGCTGGGGTGTGCCTGTTGCCCTAGAAAATTTGCTGTTTAACTTCTCGTTTATGTTAATGACCTTTGTGATTGTTAGTTTTGGTGATTTTGCCGTGTCTGGACACCAAGTGGGCATGAGGGTGGAAAGTTTGTCGTTCATGGTGGGCGGTGGATTTGCTTCTGCAATAACCGCTTTTATCGGGCAAAACTTTGGAGCAAAAAAATGGGGGCGTGTCCGCAGAACGGTGCGGGTTGCTTACATTTTTATGGGTGCTTACGGATTGATAATTGCTTGCATACTCTTTTTCGGAGCGGAAGCCTTTGTGTCCCTGTTTTTGGAATATCCCGAAAGCATACAAATCGCCGCCAACTATCTCCGTATACTTGCCCCTGCCCAAATCCTGTTTTGCATAGAAGGTGTCGCTGCTGGCTCTTTTAGAGGACGTGGGCTGACTATGAAACCTACCATCGCAAGTGTGTCAAGTAATGTCATTCGTATAATTTTGGTTTTCGCCCTTGCCGCAACCGCCCTTGGTATTGATGGGGTGTGGGTTGCAATCGCCATCGCTATGACGGTAAGAAGTGTTTGGCTTTTGGTTTGGCATTTTATCAACATGAAAAAGCTTCCGAAAGAAGATGAGGTTATGGATGTATGAATAGATTGAAGTACACATTGACAGACAAAAGTAGTAAACTAAGAGGGCAAATTGTCACAAAGGGCAAAAAATATTCACACAAGTGATTGAGCGGGATAAGATTACACAAAATGACATAACGGCAGAGCAAAAATACCACGAAATTCGTATTCATAACGCCTATGCAACGGTCGCTATGAAAAATAGTGAATTAACATTAGAGCAAGTGTTTGATATAGTTGATGGCGAGTATACAGGGCTTGCAAGAAACGAAATACTTGCGGTTAAAAATGCTTACGAAGCCTACAGGCAGTTATTTTATCACCATTTCATAAACCGCATAAGCGTGGACCCATACAGCATCCCTCAAATGCAAAATGTCCACCGTGCGTTTATGGCAGGCTTGTCAAAAGAAGCGGGATTTTTTCGCTCCGATATTTCCGCCGAAAAAATGCAGCGAAGCGTGGGCGATTTGATAGAATGGGTAAAAGATTCGAAAGAACCTATGCTTATCAAAGCCTGTGCGTTTCATTACGAATTTATCTCCATTAGCCCTTTTAGTGAAGGCAGTGAGTATATTGCAAGAATGTGGCAGATGCTTCTGGTTCATCAGAAAAAGGTGATTACGTGTATTTTCGTGTGCCTGTACTGAATGTCTTGCGCAAGCGCCGACAAGAATATTATGATATTTTGGCTATTGCTGATAAGGCTGTTGGTTGTACAATTTTTATTGAGTTTATGCTACAAGTAATATTGGATGCTGTAACGGAATTTGAAAAAGGTTCTTCCCTTTAGAAACAAAGTAGGGATGGTAAATGCTTGAAAATATGTAACCATATGTAGACAAAAAGCACAATGCGGAAGTCGGCATACCATTAATTTCTTCTAAACTGCTTCTTTGGGCGTACAGGCACAAACACACAAATAGCCTTCTTAGGACAGTGATTTATGCAACGATAGCACAAGGCACAATTTCCAAGGGGTTTCGCCTTGTTTGCACTTATTGCAAAATTGTTTACAGGGCAGACCCTCGCACACAAGCCACATCCATTGCAATCCCTACCAACCCATACGTTGCGACGAAATGCCCGCTCTACAAACGGCCACATTGCACCCTGCAAAAGCCCAGAAGCCCGTGACACCAAGTTGAAGCCCCTTAAACGAACCTTGCCACACCTAATGTCTTTACAGGCTCTGCTCATCTTCTTCTGTGCATTTGCCAGATATTTTTTGGTTTGTTTTTTGGTTGCAAGTGGAGTTATGGGAAAGTTGCTGATATTATTGGGCATAGGAAAATGCTCTGCGTAAATAGGGTGGGCATGATTTTTTGGCAGCAAGTCCATAAATGCCCTTGCCCCATCTCCAGAAAACGCCATTTGGGTGCAGAAGATTATCAATTGCTTGCCCCGCAAAGATTTTTGGTGTTTTTTCATAAAATCCCGCATGGGGCGGGGGACACGTGAGCCATAGACGGGGTAACAAAAAGCAATTGTGTCATATCCCGCCATCAACGCCGTGAAGTCTTGATTTTCTTCGATTGAATGGCAAATCGCCCCCATCTTTTTGCTAAATAACTGGGCTATCCACTTGGAATTACCTGTACCTGAAAAATATAACATCAACATAATAAACCTCCAAAAAAATGGGCAGGAGCAAATTCTCCCGCCCTATGTTATTTAGTCATTATCTGGAATTAACTTGTCGTCCTTACCAAGATTAATCTTCACATTAGCAAGCCCTTCACGCATTTTAGTGTCAGCCAGCTTGTTTTGCATATTATACAAGTCCATAATGCCGATGTTACCTTTAGTTAAGGCTTCCGCTATGGCACGTGGTACTTGTGCCTCTGCTTCCACAACCTTGGAACGCATTTCCTCAACTTGTGCCTTCATTTCCTGCTCTTTTGCGATTGCCGTGGCACGACGCTCCTCTGCCTTTGCTTGGGCGATGCGCTTGTCAGCCTCCGCTTGGTCAATTTGCAACTGCGCCCCGATATTTCTGCCCACATCAATATCTGCAATGTCAATGGACAGGATTTCGTATGCAGTTCCGCTGTCCAAACCTTTATTCAAAACCGTTTGGGAGATTTTGTCTGGGTTTTCCAAAACCTCTTGATGAGATTTGGCAGAGCCGATGGTGGTAACGATACCTTCACCAACACGGGCAATAATCGTGTCTTCACCAGCACCACCAACAAGCCTTGCAATATTGGCACGTACTGTAACCTTTGCCAAAGCCTTAATTTCGATACCATTTACCGCCATAGCAGAAATCATTGGCGTTTCAATGATTTTGGGCATAACAGACATACGCACGGCTTCAAAAACATCACGACCTGCAAGGTCAATGGCGGCTGCACGCTCGAAACTAAGTTCCATATTGGCACGGTGGGCGGCTATTAGTGCATCCACCACATTGTCAACACGTCCGCCAGATAGAAGGTGGCTTTCCAGTTGGTTCTGGCTAATGGCAAGACCCGCCTTTGTCCCCTTAATTAGCGGATTAATAACACGTGCGGGGCGAACCCTACGCAAACGCATACCAACCAGCGAGAAAATGCTGACCTTTACACCAGCGGATATGGCCGAAATCCACAGACCGACAGGTATAAAGTTAAAAAACAGGATTGCAAAAAACAATACCAGAATACCGACAACCACCACTAGGGTTAGTGTTCCTGGTGCCATGTTGAAAAGGTCAAAGTTTAGCATTAACATAAATTTTTACCTCCTATGATTTTGTTTTTATGTGGTAGGACGAAAGTGGTCGCCCCTAAGTGAAAATACAAAATTTAAGCCTATGTAGTGAGACTTTCTTTCTTTTGTATTGCTATAGGGAATAACTCTTGCAGGGCGGGATATGTCAACTCATTGGGAAGGAAATCAAACAAGCGTACTTCGCCCATCTCACTATGTTCGGGCATTTCGGATAAATTATGAATAATTGCAAAATACACTTGTCCGTTCCCTGACACATCTCTCCCATTGAAATTTCCAAAAAGCGAATAGTCGCATAGTGGTTCTATATCAAAATGGGTTGCCCCCGCTTCTTCAAACAATTCCCGTTTTGCGGCTTCCAATGGCGTTTCGCCTTCTTCAATATGCCCGCCTTGCGTTTCCCATGTCGTTCTTTCTTTGTGTTTACTTAAAACCCATTTACCATTGTATAAAGAAATTATGTCGGCATATTTATAATTGCCCAAAGTATCAAACGGATATGATTTACATTTCATAAAAACCTCACCAAATATTAGATATGGCTAATTTCCCGCAAGCTTCACAAACACCCTACGGTTCTGCACATCAACAACTTTAATTCGCTTGTCCACATCTATGTAGCCAGCTTCGGAAGACACTTCTATTTTTGTGCCATTAAAGTCAGCAAAACCTTGGGGGCGAAGGGCAGATGTAGTTACGCCTTCTTTACCAATGAAATATTCCAGTCCGCCAACGTCCACCGTGTCTTCTGCCAAGGTTTCGGAAAGGATGAAACGCCCATCCAACTGACGCTTGCGTAAGAAACGCCACAACATCCACAAGCCAGGCACAGTTACCATAACCTTGCCAAGCACAATCCAACCACCGATTGGGGATGACACCGCCACCAAAACCAGCGACACCGCAACGCCCACAAGACCGATAATTGCCAATGGTCCAAAGCCTTCAACAAAAATGTCGGCGATAGACACAATTAAGGATACAACAAACAAACCGATTGCGAAATAAAACATAAGCAAACACCTCCTAAAATTATCTGCTCGTCACATTGGCTTACCTTTTATTAAAGTATACGCAAGATTTTTGATTTTGTCTGATAAAAATTAAAATTATTTTTTGCGGGTGTGCATGGTTACATTGCCTGACATTTTGCCCTCTGGTTGGGCAGGTTTTGATATGGCTTTCATGGATGCCACCATGTTGTCCATTTCACGGTTTACCCTTTCTGTACATTCGTCACAAAAATGTCCACCTGTAATTTTTTCTCCACAGTTACGGCAACTTAGCTCACCCGTGGCGGCTTCTAGGCGACCATCCCTTAGATAGCCAAGGATTTTTTTGGCTGTTGCACCTGTGGCTTCTGCCACTTCGCCAATTGTGGCTTTTGGGTTGTCTCGCAAATAATCTTGCACCACAAGAAATAACTGTTCTTCTTCTCTCTCGCAATCCGTGCAAATTGGGCTACGAATTTTTGCGAACAACTTTTTACACTTTCTACAATTTGCCATTTCCATCACAATCACGCTCCTCTAATTATATTAAGCCTATAGCATTTTTTACTTTTACTAGAACCTTGTCGCCTATGTTTTTAGCTTTTTCTGCGTTGGTTTTGGCGATTTGTTGCAGGTGTTCTGGGTTTTTGATAAGTTCGTTATATTTGGCTTGGATTGGACTGGTTACATTGTCAATGACGGCTTGCGCCACCGTGGTTTTAAGATGCCCGTATTGTTTGCCCTCAAATTCTGCAAGGCTGGCTTCTAGGGTGATACCGCAAGCCAAAGCATAAATCTCTAAAAGGCTACTGACACCCGCTTTGTTTTCGGGGTCATGACGGATTTCTGTGTCGCTATCAGTGACGGCACGCTTAAACTTTTTCATAACCACATCAGCGGGGTCTAAAATCCCTACATAATGGGCTTCTCCGTCGGATTTAGACATTTTCTTCTCGGGGTCACTTAAACGCTTTATGCGTGCGCCTGTTTTTGGGGTAAAAACCTCGGGAATAGTGAAAATGTCGCCGTAAATATTATTAAAACGTATGGCAATGTCACGGGTTAGCTCCAAATGTTGTTTTTGGTCGTCGCCAATTGGCACTAGATGACTGCCAAACAGCAAAATATCTGCGGCTTGCAACACTGGGTAGGCGAACAGTCCTAGGTTTATATTATCTGGATTGTTTGCGGATTTATCCTTATATTGGGTCATGCGTCCCAGCTCGCCCATATAGGCAAAGCAGGACAACAACCAACTAAGCTCCGAATGTCCGTTATAATGGGATTGGACATAGATGGTATTTTTGTCGGGGTCAAGCCCGCAAGCAATGTATAATGCCAAGGCGTTCAGTGTGTTTTTGCGTAGTTCGTCTGGGCTTTGACGCACAGTAATTGCGTGCAAGTCCACAATGCAATACAAGCAATTATAATCATCTTGTAAATCTGCCCAATTTTTAATTGCACCAAAGTAATTGCCTATATGCGGCACACCCGATGGTTGCATTCCTGAAAATATAACTTTTTTACTCATCTTTTCACCTTCTTATAACACAGAAATTTAATTTTGTTTGCTTTTATATTTTTGAAGTTAAACAACTCTACCACAAATTATAACACAAAAACCTAACCGTGTCTATTCCTAAATTCCATGGGCAACATACCTTCTCTCCTGCGGAAAACAGAGCGGAACACCCTCGCATCAAAGTATCCTACACGGGCGGCAACTTCTTCTTCTGATACAATTTCTTCTCCCCGCAAAATTTCCTTCGCCTTGGCTATGCGTTTGGTTTGGAGGTATTCTTTGAAAGACACACTTGTCATCTGTAAAAATGCTCTACCTAAAAACTCTCCCGTCGTGCCAAACTCTTGTGCAAGGGCGTTAATTTTCAAATCTTCAAAGAAGAATTGGTTTACACGTTCTTGTGCCAAAAGCACCATGCGCTTGCTGTTTTCATTGTTACGTGCATCTATAAATCTGCTAAACGACCAAAGGGCTTCCTGCATCATTTTGCGGGCTTCGTCTGTGGTTTTAAGTGCCAAAATATCTGCGAAGTTGAAAAACTCTCGGAAGCGTCCCTCTACATCAATGCCCAGCTCGCTGGCGTAACGACTAATGGCGATTACGATTTTCATAATAATGCGGGGTAGCAGGTTTTGGGGCAGACTTCCAGCTTTGTCTAAAGCCCTCAAAATATCTTCAAGTAGTTTGATGGAGTAGTCATACTCCCCGACAACTGCAGCAAAAATTAGCTTATCTTCTTTGTCAGCTGGATATTTGTAGGTTATGTGATTTTCTGGCTCTACAAAGTCGATCGGGATAATGCTATTATATCCCAGCAAGTGCCTATAACGCAAAGCCCCCTCTGCTTCTTTTGCAGAATATCGCAGGCTGGCTAAATCATCATAAAGTCGTCCCAGCCCAATTGTAGCAGATTGTTGACAACGCTCTGCAATTTCAGATTTTATGCGATGACAAAAATCTAGAAGGTCATCAAAGTTTTGTTGGCTGTGTACAATGCAGGTTATAGAATTAAAACTGCTGATAAAAGAATAACCTAGACCGTGATTTGTTAGGTGTCTATCCACAATCCAAAAGATACGGTAGATTAGTAAATGTTTTGCCCGTTCTTCTAGGTTTGCAATGGCTTCTTGGAAACGGTCTATACGAATGACAAAAACAGCAAAGGGTTGCACTAACGTCATGCCAAAATAGTTAAGAGAGCTTTCGATTTCCTCTTTTTCTAAGTTGACATCACCTGTAAGGTTTGTCAAAAAGCGATAGCGGAAAATTTCCCTATCTCTTTGATATTCCTCTGCCATAAGGGAATCTTGTGCAATACGCTCGGCGGCTTCTTCAAAAATCCCTACTATATGTCGTAATGACATCTCAAATTCCCTTGGTTTGGCGGGTTTGTAAATATAATCTGTCGCCCCGTATTCCATACTTGCACGTAAATAATCATAATCGTCATATGTGCCTGTTATCATAAGTTTGGTGGATGGTCGGCTTAAAACTACCTCACGGATAATTCGCAAAGTGGACAGGGCAAAAAAACGAATGTCCATAATTATAATATCTGGTTTGGATTTTTCTATCATGCCCCAAAACTTGTCTACGCTGGCTTCGTGCAGAACAGAAACAACCTTTACACCTCTGTCAAAACCACGTTTTATATATGCTTTATATAAATTTACCACATCAACGCTGGAATCCACTAGCATCGCTTTAACCATAATACTGCCACCTCGCTACATTGATACTTTTATTATACCACTTATCGGCTAAAAGTCAAACATACTTTATAATAAAAGGCTTCTACCCTCTTTTCAGAGTAAGAAGCCACGTAACTATTATTTTAGTGTCTATATGTGTAATTTGCCCTATTTTTTATGCAATAAGCCGCATTTTCAACCATCAACTTGAACCCGCATGAATAATATAATTCACTTGCATGGGTATTCAGCTTATCGACAATCAAATCAACAGTATCGGTATTATGCTTGTTTAAGGCGTATTCTAAAGTGGCATTAAGCACTGCCCATCCATAACCTTTACCACGGGCATTTTCATCAACGCCAAATATTTCCGCCGTGGCATGATTTGGATTGTCGTAAAACTTTAATACCCCATAACCAACAAATGCACCCTTTTCATCTAAGGCACAGAAAACCTCACGGTCTTTACCTATTGCATCTATTACGCTTTCGGGCAGAATATATGCAACAGGGAAGGTGTCATTAAATATACGGATAAATTCGCTCCTAAACCTATCCTCATACATGACCACTGTGTGCTTAATGTCTTGCGGCTTATAATCGGCTTTTTTGAGCAATAAAATATACTCGTTGTCATTGCGTTCTGCCGATAGTAATTCTGCAAGCTTGTGAAGATTTTCATTCTTCGTGTTAAAGTAGAAGTTAAACCTTACAGCTTGTGTGAACTTAGAAAAGGAATAATCAAACATTTCTTTTGCCGCTTCTTGGTTCCATTCATCTTTGAAAAACGGTCCAACGCAGTCAACCCAATTATTTTCGGGACTGATGAAGAATCCGAAAATACCAACCAAAGTATCGCCGTCAAAATATCCCAACATAAGATTATCGGGGTTGCCCATGAGAAAACTAAAATCTCCGTGTATTGAACTTTTTTCTTTTGGGCAGTACGCACAGTTATTTTCTGGCTGACTATTTCTTAAAAATGCTATTTCCACGCATTGTTGTAGATAGTTAGAGTTAATTTCTCTTATCATATATGTTTCAACCTCTCTTAATGAGGGTTGCTATTTTCTAGTAACCCTCCATATTCTTTTTGCTTGATTTTTGATTTTTGCAATATTTGCCATTACTTTGACCCCCTTTCTTCATAGATTTATTATTTCGCCGAGGCGTTATAACCATTGTGTGGCATATCGTACATCAGATAATTATACCATGCCACTATAGCAATGTCACGAACAATTTTCCGCATTTTTCCTATTATTAAAAAATCTTATTGATAACAGCCCGAGAATGATTTAGTGGACATGTAGGTTGGTAAGCTCTATCTTTTTGTTTTTCAAAAAGACCTTGATTTTTGTCAGGGTTTGTGGTATAATAATCCCATTGCTGAAAAGCGTCATAGATAACGTGAAGGGAGAAATGATTAACATGAGCAAGAAGTTGAAACAACGAATTGCAGAGCTTGAGGCGCAACTGGCGGCTTCACAAGCGGAATCTGCAACCCTAACACAGGAAACCCAGCGGATGGGCATCGAAATTGCACAGAAAAACTGGAATGTTCGTGCGGATATTAGCAAGGTTCAGGGTTCTGACAGACAAACCCTTAACAATTTTAACCAATCTCTGGATATGATTGTTGGGATTATTGACGGTTTGCCCGTGCCAATGGGTATTTTTGACGCCGATTCTCGCATTTTGTATGGTAACAAGCGGTTTTTGTTGCAAGGTTTTCGGGTGGGTAAAACCCATTTTGAGGCGGCTCCATCGGATTGTAATAGGGAGCTTGATGACCGTATTCGTGGGGTTGTGCGTACTGGAGCAGAAGCCAATTTTCTGTTAACCACCAAAAGCCCTGCTGGGGTAGAGCTTCTAGAAGAATTTTTTGTTATCCCTTTGAAGGATAAAGATGGTAAAATAACTGCTGCCGTTGCCATTAACACGAATGCCAGCGAGATAATGAAAAGCCAGAAGGTTGCCGCTTACCTTAAATTTGAAACAACTGATATTGTTAAAAGGTTTAACGAAGGGCTTGGAGCAGGCTTTTTGCGTTTAGATTTTGAGGTTGAACCCCATGACGAGGACACAGAGTCGTCTGCCATTGCCTTTGGTGAGATAAGCAACACCCTAAAATCAGCCATTGCCTTTATCAAAGATTATGTGGATGAAATTAACCAAATCCTTGCTGCCATTGCCGATGGTGATTTGACCAAAAGAATTACAAGAGAGTACAAAGGCGACTTCGCTTCCATCAGAAACAGCATTAATCATATTAGTAGCAGCCTGCACAACACTATGTCGGAAATACAATCCGCTTCTGAGCAGGTTTCCAGTGGTGCATCGCAGATTGCCAGCAGTGCAACGGATTTGGCAAGTGGTTCTCAAGAACAAACTGCAAGTGTGGAAGAACTAAATGTTGCCATTGAAATAATTGCTCAACAAACCAGCAAAAATGCCGAATCGGCTGGTATTGCCAATGAATTGTCTGGTAAAAGCGAGCAAAACGCCCAAGCTGGCAACGAAGCCATGAA
>WQZZ01000012.1 GCA_009780485.1 Defluviitaleaceae bacterium
CGCCACCACATCACTAAACTCCCTAACCTAAAGTATTGCAATTTTTCAAGCCTGCCACCAGACTTTCCACTGGAATTTCTCGTTAAAGAAATGAGCAGACCAGAAGAAGCCATAAAATCAATACGCAACAACACTAGGATGGCAAGGATAATAAACTTCAGCAACCTATTAGAAAAACTAATCGTCCAACCACCCAAAACACCCGTAACAATCCAAGTCAAAGACGAATTGATACCACAAAACAACGGCTTTTTCTCAGTATCACCCGAAGGACAAGTTCAACACAAAACCAACACAGAAGACGACTTCATAACCATCGACATTAGAGACACCGCACCCCTTCTATGCGGTATGACCTCCGCAGAAGAACTATATTACAGCGGTCGCATCAGCATCTCATCCTCACAAAACACTACACAATCCAGACACCAATTGCCAGACCCTATCAAAACCCTAGCCACAATGCTACCCAAAACAGTAACTTACAACCCCGACGAATATCTAGCACCCTAAACCAAACAAAAATCGGGCGACCATAAATCGCCCGATTTTTTATTATATGTTTGTTATAAAATTTGAAAAAGCACTTGCAAACCAGACCTATGATGATGTATAATCATCTCTAGGTCTTTTTATTGAGACTGGGTAGGCACACAATGGTGGGGGTTTGCTTTGCTGGCTTTTCCGACCCACCGTTGTGTGTTTTCAAATTTACCCAGTGAACAATTATACGCCATCTATGGTCGTGACAACATTATACAACATAAATTATATTTCGTCAAGCATTTTTTGGTAGGGGCGGGCATTGCCCGTCCCATGCCTGCTGGCACTAATAATCTGGATTGTACGTTATCGTCAATCGAACTAGGACGGGCAATGCCCGCCCCTACCGTTACAAAATTTCGTCCAGCCTTACAATTTTGTCAAATAGGGATTGGAAGCGTGGGTCGTTCTCATGTGTGATAGCGATTACGGTTAGTTCTTCGTCCTTAAAAATGTCGGTAAGTATCGCACAAGCTGTATCCAAGTCCACCCCGCTGGTAATCTCATCTAAGATAAGTACTTTAGGCTTATGCAACAAAGCACGTGCCAGCACAATCCTCTGCTTCTGCCCACCCGACAGCCCCGAAGAATTTGAAATCAGACGCTGCAAATCCTCCTCCGTGGGCAAAAACTCGCAAACACGTGTAATCGCTAACGCCCTGTCCAAATCCTCTTTTCTAGGCTTCTCCCCAAAGAAAGTCAAATTATCAAGTGCCGTACCCACAAACAAATAAGGGTCTTGGCGAACATAACGCACAATCCTATTATAATCCGCAGGGCAAATGTCCCGCAATTCCTGCCCATCCACGGTAATTGTGCCGTCATACTCCAAAAACTCCATAGCCAAAGCCCTTGCCACACTTGTCTTACCATAGCCCGAAGGGGCGAAAATGGCGTACTTGCCACCTTTCTTAAACTCTAAATCCAAGCCCTGCACCACATATGTATCTTCTTCATAACGCAATCCCAAACCCTTAATGTCAATGCCCTTTTCAAAGGTGGACAAAGGCTGGGTTTCCATCGGTTGCTCTGGCTTCTCCTTAGCCTTAGCATACAGACCCTTAGTGGCACGCATCTGGTTCAAATCTTCCACAAATTGGGTGGTAGGCCATCCCACATTCTGCACCAAAATAAACATCGCCATCATGTCACCAAAAGTAAAGTCCGTGGTTATAACCAAATAAGAACCATAACCAAGCACCACAAACATAATGAAAAAGTTAGAATATCCCGACACAAAATTAGCCAGCATCTCATAAAAATCCGCCGCAAGCTTTGCCCTCTGAGCCTTCCTGTTCACCTCCACATGACGCTCCAAAAACACTTCTTGCTTGTCATACGCCAAAATCTCCCGCTGACCTTGCAAAAGCTCTCTGGCGACCTCCACATAATCCTCCGATGCGGCAGAATACTCATCCGTACGCCTATTCATCCCCTTGCCAAAAGGTGCAGTAACCAACGCTAAAAGCCCAATCATGGCAAAAGTTCCCAAAGCCAGCCATGGATTTATCCAAAGCATTGCAACCACAGAAAACAAAATGCTAGAAATACGCAAAACCATGGTAGACACAGCACGGAAATACTTCTCACGCAACACATTGGCATCAATTGTAAAAAAGCTAAGCCCCTTTACATTGTCGTCGGCAGGGGTTTTCATTCGCTTACCAAACAAAAACTCCATACGGTTTTTCCTCGCCAGATAACGCAACTCCAACGTAAACGCCATGCGAAAACGGATGGCGACCAAAGAAACAATAAAATCAACTGGCACAAAAGACGCTTGCAGAATTATAGCAAAAACCAAAGCCTGCAAATCCCCGTTTTCGCCAGCATTTCCCATCATCTGAAACAAAAACGCCGACACCACCGAAGCGGCGGAAGCCAGCACAGAAAAAATTATCGCAACTGTAAAATTTATTCTAGCTTGCTTAGAAGTCATTAGTTCACCTTAATTTCATATTGGCTTATGGACATATTCACACGTCCGTCTAGCAAAAACGCCACGCCCTCAGCCTCCAACCTTTCCCGACTGGTAACTTCACGCATACCACCCGTACCCGTTATCGTACCATCCGCCATTATAACCCGATGCCAAGGCAATTCAATCGGACACCCAGCCATGGCACGCCCAACCTCACGTGCGGAATGGGGGCGACCAAGAATTTTGGCAATCTGCCCATAAGACATAACAAAACCAGCAGGGATGTCCCCCACCACCTTATAAATATCAGCATAAAACGCATTCATATTAAACCTTCTACTCTCCTTCTAAAACATTGGACGCAAAATCTCCAAAACCTTATCAATATCAGCACGGCAGGCATCATTATGTGTCACAAAGCGATACAACCCATTTGTGCCAGCATTAATTTTGACACCCTGTGCCAGCAACTTATCTGCAAGCCCAGCATGGTCAAATCCAGCCCTATCAATGGTAAAGAAAACCAGATTTATCGCAAGCTTACTATAATCCACCGACACACCATCAAACTTATCCATCTCATCCGCTAGATACTTAGCGTTTTCGTGGTCAATATGTAACCGCTTGGTCATTTCGCCAACCGCAATAAGCCCAGCCGCCGCCAAAACCCCAGCCTGACGCATACCACCACCAAGCATCTTGCGGTTTCGACGAGCTTTTGCAACAAAATCAGCCGAACCAACCAAAAGCGAACCCACAGGCGCGCACAGCCCCTTAGACACACAAAACATCAACGCATCACAATACTGGGTAATTTCACGGGCTTCCACACCCAAATGCACAGCGGCGTTAAACAACCTCGCCCCATCTAAGTAAACAGGCACACCACACCTTTTCGCCTCATCATAAGCCAGTTTCATATCATCAAGCCCAATTACCCTGCCAGACGACAAAGCATTTTCAAGACACAAAAGCCCAGTGTCAGGGAAATGCACATTCCTACCCCGCACCCGCTCTGCAATATCCTTCGGCGTGATAATCTCGTCAGCATTATCAACAGCAGAATAACTAACCCCAGCCAAAACAGCCGCCGCCCCAACCTCATAATAAGCAATATGAGACTTACGACCCAAAATAATTTCATCCCCCCGCTTGCACAGGGTCATAATAGCAATTTGGTTTGCCATCGTACCGCTAGGAGTAAACAACGCCGCTTCCTTACCACAAATGTCCGCCGCCAACCGCTCAAGCTCCATTACAGTTTCGTCATCACCATAAACATCATCACCCACCACAGCGTTTGCCATAGCATATCTCATTTCCTCCGTGGGCTTCGTAACCGTATCCGAACGCAAATCAATAATTTTCATTATATCCCTCCTATATACTAATCACTATTTTAATATATAACTCAACACATCTATAAATTTAATTTATAGATGTGTGCAGGATGCACAATATCTGTACCGCTTTTCTTGAATGAACTTTCTCCTTCAATGATAAACCCACATTTTTCCACAACCCTAATTGATGCTTTGTTTTCCTTTGCAACAGATGCAGTAATGGCTTTAATACCAAGCTTACGGGCGAAATCAATTAATGCGTAAACCATTTCAATGGCATATCCATTGCCCCAATAATCTTTTTTTACATTATATCCAATGGAATATTCATCCGCATTGGTGTTTTCAAAACCCAAACTGCAGGTACCGATAATTTCATCCAATCCTTTACGTAAAGCCACGAAGTAATAAACAGGACACTCTGGGTCATCTTCAAGGATTTCTGCTATTTCAGCACCACTTTTGTAGTCTGGGTCGGGCATATATTTGCCACCCTCAATGTCACCCCAAATAGCCGCAACCGCATCCAAATCCTCTTGCTTTATGGTTCTAAGCGATAACCTTTGGGTGTTAATATCGAGTGCATTCATAACAACAACTCCCTTTTATTAATTTTCAACTTACGCAGTTTCTTGGTTAAAAGACTTGTCATCATTTATGAAATACCAAGTTCACACGATGCCCAAAACCTACACCCATGATTATACCGCAAAATTTATTCACCCGCAAGGCAAAATTTAGCTTGAAAAATTCTCCAAGAAAGTGTATGATATATGTTGGTAGAAGTTTGTTTGTATACTCGAGAGGAGATAATTTAATTATGTTTAGTAAAGATTTAGGAATAGATTTGGGAACAGCCAACACGTTGGTTTTCATCAAAGGCAAAGGCATCGTTATGAACGAGCCATCCGTGGTAGCCGTAAACACCGAAAACCAAGAGGTTCTAGCAGTTGGCAACGAAGCCAAAATGATGATAGGACGCACACCAGGCAACATCGTAGCAATCCGCCCCATGAAAGACGGGGTAATTGCAGACTACGAAACCACCCAAGCCATGCTAAAATACTTCATCCGCAAGGCAACAGCAAAATCAGCCTTCAGCTCCAAACCCCGTGTTGTGGTTTGCATCCCCGCAGGCGTAACAGAAGTTGAAAAACGTGCGGTAATGGAAGCCACAATCACAGCAGGGGCAAAACCCACAGGGGCATTTTTGATTGAAGAGCCAATGGCAGCAGCAATCGGTGCAGGGCTTCCAGTAGAAGAACCAACAGGAAGCATGGTCGTAGACATTGGTGGCGGAACATCAGAAATCGCCGTCATCTCCCTAGGTGGTATAGTTACCAGCAAATCCCTAAGAATCGCAGGGGACGAGCTTGATGAACACATAATTTCCTACGTAAAACGTGAATACTCCCTAGCCATAGGCGAGCGGACGGCAGAGGACATCAAAATCAAAATCGGTTGCGTGTTCAACCCAGACCCTGCCGTTAAAATGGATATCCGTGGACGAGATTTGATAACAGGTCTACCCAAAACAGTCAACATTTCCAGTGACGAAGTGGGTCACGCTGTTTACGAACCTGTAAACGCCATCCTAGACGCAATTAAGGTAACCCTAGAACGCACCCCGCCAGAACTTGCCAGCGACATCATGGAATCTGGTATTATGCTAACAGGGGGCGGTGCATTAATTGGAGGCATCGACAAACTAATATCCGTAGAAACAGGTATGCCCGTAAACATTGCTGACGAGCCACTAAACTGCGTTGCTCAAGGCACGGGTATGGTTCTAGACCACATCAGCGACCTAAAAAACAACGTACTAATAAGCTCCAAAAAACTAAGAATGTAAGGTGGTAATATGCAACTAATAAGACCCACGATTGAGCTAAAACAAAAAGCCCTAGCCTTCCGCCAAGCCCATTTCGATGCTGGCGAACAACACATAGCTGGTGGCAACGGTCTTAAAAACGCCGAAATTTATGAAGATTGGCTAACACACATAAACGAAACAGAAGCTGGCAAACACGAATTTTTGGTACCCTCATCCACCTATTTTGCAGTTGTTGATGACGAAATTGTAGGCATTGTAGATATTCGCCACCGCCTAAACGACCACCTGTTAAAAGTTGGTGGACACATAGGTTACAGCATCCACCCCAGCCATCGTCGTAAGGGATATGCCAGGTCAGCCCTTAGACTTGCCCTAGAAAAATGTCGTCAATTAGGCATCGAAAAAGCCCTTGTCATATGCGACAAAGACAACATCGGCTCAAAAAAGACCATCCTTAACAATGGCGGTGTTTTTGAAGGCGAGGGTGTTGGCGAAAATGGGGTAATCACCCTAAGATATTGGATAGAAATATAAGAGAGGTGCGATGGAAAAATGGTCACAAAACACGAAAAGACCTCATTTTTAGTCCTACAAATTTTTTTCGGAAACCTTGGCGTTGATAGATTTATGCGTGGTCAAATCGGGTTGGGTGTTTTGAAATTAATTACCTTTGGTGGTCTTAGTATTTGGGGTTGGGTGGATGTCATAATCACTATAACCAAGTTTAGTAAATACAGTTACGAATTCGTATTCGTTGACGGTAACTGGGAAGATACTATCATCCACGTACCTTATAAAAACCAGCACCATCAACAATAACCTTTGAAAGTTGCGTGAATAAGCAATGGAATTTTTACACAAATACAAAAAGTTTTTCATACTGGGCTTGATAGTGCTATCCCTTACAATGATGGCATTTACAGGACGAAACAACTATGAACAGGGCGTCATCCGCTCATCCGTCGGCTTTGTGCTGTCAGGCGGACAAACCATGTTCGCAAACATCGGCAACTGGTTCGCCGACCGCTTCGACTTCCTACGAAATATGAACAACCTACACGCAGAAAATATACGCCTACAATTCGAAAACGACCGCATCCAAATCGAACTAGACAGAATGTTACACCTAGACGAAGAAAACCGAATGTTAGCAGAAATGATGCACTTGTACCGCCACTACGCAGATTATGCCACAATCGGAGCAAACATCATCGCCCGTGACACCACCAACTGGCACGACACCTTCACCATAGACCGTGGCAGAAACGATGGTATCGCCATAAACATGGCTGTCCTTGCCCCGGGTGGCTTAGCTGGGCGAATCTCTGCCGTTGGCTTCAATTACGCTGTCGTCACCCCTCTCTTAGAGGACACCTCTGCCGTGGCAAGCCAAAGCCTGCGTACAGGCGGTTGGGGCGTAGTCCAAGGCGACATAAACCTAAGCAGCCACGGACTTCTGCGGATGAATTATATAGACATGGACGCAGATTTGGCAATTGGCGACGAAATCATAACCAGCAACACCTCAGCAATTTTCCCGCCTGGTATCCGCATTGGCGAAATCACAGAGCTGGGTCAAACGGCTGGCGGTATGCGATACGCAGTGGTAAGCCCCAGCGTAGATTTTTCCCGCCTGTCTGCCGTTTTAATAATAACAGATGAATTTGAATTTGAGTTTTTAGGTGAATAGAGTAATGCGTATACTCATTTATTCGTTGATAATTTTATTTGACTTTTTTGTGTCATCCACATGGTTGCAACATATTGCCGTAGGTGGCATAATGCCCAACACCACCTTGATAATTCTGGTTTCATACGCCCTTTTGCGGGATGATGTGGAAGGGACTATCATGGGTTTTTGTGCGGGTCTTCTTTACGACATCTTTTTCGGACGCATCATAGGTATGTCTGCCATGCTTATGATGCTGACAGGCTTCTTTGTAGGCAAACCTTTTCGGGATTTTTTCAAAGACAACTATATAGCCCCCATTATAATGGTTGCCGCAGCAACCCTAGCTTACGAGCTTGCCTACTATATATTAAACTTCCTACTACTTGGACGCACCAACATTTTCAGATACCTTGGCATGGTAATATTGCCCAGTGTAGCCTACAACCTAATTCTGTGTATTTTTATCTATAGAGCGATTTACGCAATTGACGGCATAATTTTCCGCCGTGAGGAGCGTAAGCGAGGTTTTATGAAATAGTAAATGGTTTATAAAAAACACCCTTCATTAAATGAAAGGTGTTTTTTATATTTTTACGGTGTCGTCTGTCGGACAAGGACGGGCAATGCCCGCCCCTACCAATATGTGGTTATCACCCAAGTAAAGGGCAAACGACAATTATGGTAGGGGCGGGCATTGCCCGTCCCAGTCCGACAGACGAAACCAAAAAACGAAACTTTTTTACAAAAACCCCTTGACAACCACAAAATTATACCATATACTAGAAGTGTTACAAATCATTCTCTAAATCGGGGAACGTAAAAAGTGCTTGCCTGTAATTCCCAGCAAAGAAACATCAGGCAAGCACGACCTACGACCCCAAAGGACCTAGTGGTATTATAACCCACTTAGGTCTTATTGTCAAGCAAATCTTCCAAAAAAGCCTGACAAGCAAAAAAGACATAAGAAGGGTAGGTGTCAAAATGACAACCAAAAAATTAACATATGCCGTAAGAATTATTGACAGCACAGGGTCAGTCCGCATCCCCAAGATAGTTAGAAGTATTGTGGGCATGGACAAAGGCACACCAGTTACAATATCAGTCGAAGGTGACAAGGTTATAATCGAACGTAGCAATGAAGCAGAAAATAAATGTCAGAATTGCGGGCATTAAATACAGGGGCGACCATCGGTCGCTTTTTTATTTCTCATGCCTTTTTTTGACACTTTATCAGTTGTAAATCTGGGTAAAATATGCCCGAGGTGATTTTATGAAGAATTTACTGGCACTGTGCCTTGCAGTAGCAATTTTACCAAATATTTATATCAACAACGTGGAGGTTGGTGGCTTGGAAGCCCACGAAGCCTTAGAACTACTAGAAGCCACCTGCCCCATAAGCGAGGAAAAAATCACAATAGGCGAACACGCCTACACCTTCGCAGACTTCTCTACGGGCTACGACTTCCAGTCAGCAATAAACGAAGCTGTGGAATTTAGCCAAGACGGAGGCTTTTTCGCCAAGCTAAAGAAAAAACGAAACTTAAAGTCAAACCCAATGAACATCACCGCCAAATACAGTTATGACACAATCAAAGTAGCAGAGACCGCTACACAAATAGCCGACCAAGGTCAGATTGCCCCCATAAACGCCACTTACACCTTAGAAAACGGTCAATTCGTCATAACCGACGAGAAAATAGGGCAAAAAATCGACATACCAACTTTAGAAGCTCGTATTATCAAGGTTTTATCGAGCCAAACAGGTGGCTCGGTAGACATACCCACCATCCAAATCCAACCAAGCCTAACCTCCGAAGATTTTGCAAAATCTACCAATCTTTTAGGAAGCTTCACTACCCCAGTTGACAACGGTCGCCCACAACGGTCGCAAAACCTAGCCACCGCCAGCAACTACCTACACAACCAAATAATTCTACCAGACGAAACCTTATCGGTTTGTGAAGTTCTGCGCCCACGCATCCTAGAAAATGGCTATGTAGAAGCAGGACAAATAATAGGGGGCTTGCCCGCACAAGGTGTCGGTGGCGGAATTTGCCAAATATCCAGCACCCTATATATGGCGGCACTTCACGCAGAAATGGACATTTTAGAGCGTCGCAACCACAGCCTTATGGTGGCATATTCTGGTCCAGCCACCGACGCAACCCTAGCCGAAGGGCTAATTGACCTTAAAATCCGCAACCACACCAATTACCCCATGCTAGTACAATCCACCCTAAACCGCCGTAGTCACACCGTAAACATCTATGGCAACGAAAACCGCCCTCTCGGTCGCCAAATAACTTTTGAAAGCATTTTAGTAGAAACCACACCACACGAAGATAAATTTGTAGAATGTACCAACTTACCGCCCGACTACACCCAAATTGCATCATTCGGCATGGACGGTGCAAAATACGAATTATACAAAATTATAACAGAAAACGGCGAACAAAAAAGGACGAAGGTGAACACAAGCACCTACCGCCCTTTGCATCGTATTGTTAAAATTGGCGTGCAACCCGAATTACAATTTGCCGACTAACCCAACACCTGGACGCAAGGTGGGTTGCCCTGGTGTCCATTGGGCTGGGCAGGCTTGCCCTTCGTTTTCCATGGTAAATTTGGCAGCTTGCACCTTACGCAAAAGCTCACGGGAATTTCTTCCGATGCTAGGATGGTGAATTTCGTAAGCCAAAATCGTCCCATCAGGTGCAACAACAAAAGATGCACGATATGCAATACCCTCTTCTTCATTCAAAACATTAAACATATTACAAAGATGGTGGTTTGGGTCTGCCAACATGGGAAAGCGTACCTTTTGCACCGTCCGTGATGCGTCGTGCCAAGCTTTGTGACTAAAATGCGTGTCGGTGGACACGGAGTAAACTTCGCACCCAATCTTTTGAAACTCGCTATAGGATTCAACTAAATCCCCAAGTTCTGTAGGTCAGACGAAAGTAAAGTCCGCTGGATAGAAAAACACGGCAGACCATTTGCCCTCCAAATCCTTGTGCGTAACCTCCTTAAAATCCGCATTGTGGTACGCTTGTACCTTAAATTCTCCAATCTTCGTGCCGATTAATGACATTTTATTATCCTCCTTAGTGAATATTGATTAGACCTTTGCTGAAACCGTGGCAAAAAAATAAATACAAAATATAATTTCTGTGAAGGTCTATTTTAAGCTATTTTACCATATTTTTTTCACATTGTCAAGCCTACTAGAAAATCCACGAAAAATTTGGTCTACCAGTACAATTGCAGCCATTGCTTCCACAACAACCACCCCACGGGGTGCGATTGCGGGGTCATGGCGACCTTTTTTTGCAACTTCTCCGACGGATGCAGGTGGCTTAAAGTTTACTTTCATATAAATTTCTTGACCGCTAGAAATACCTGCCAAAAT
This sequence comes from Defluviitaleaceae bacterium, assembly GCA_009780485.1. Classification (GTDB taxonomy): domain Bacteria; phylum Bacillota; class Clostridia; order Lachnospirales; family WRAX01; genus WRAX01. The sequence continues at coordinate 10,723 of WQZZ01000012.1, forward strand.
CCCGTCATTATGACCACTTGTAAATTTTACGGACCTTGCACCCCCAATGGACATAACGGCTTTTGCAAGCTCTGCATTTAACTTGTCAAAAACAGGTTGCCCAACCCCTGCCTTCAAACCAGAAATTTTACAAACCACACTGCTAGAGACTGATGTTCCTGTGTTTTTGGCATTTTTAAGCAATTCTACAGCATCTCGTTGAGAAACCCTATCGCCAAGTGGAATGTCACCAATACTGTAAACCTTAGCTTTTATTGTAACACCAAGCTCTGCCAAAATTTTCTTGGCGATAACCCCTGCCGCCACCCTTGCGGCAGTTTCCCGACCACTTGCTCGTCCACCGCCACGATAATCCCTGTGACCGTATTTGGTAGCATATGTAAAATCACCATGCCCAGGGCGGAAAGTGTGTCGTAGGTCAGCGTAATCTTGTGGTCGTTGGTCAGTGTTATGAATAAGCAAAGCAATCGGCGTACCAAGGGTGACACCCTCAAAAACCCCAGAAAGCACAGACACATAGTCGTCTTCCTTACGACCGCTGGTTAGCGTCTTACCTGGTCTGCGACGCTCCATATCTGTGCAAAAGTCAGCTTCTGACAGGACAAGTCCCGCAGGACAACCGTCCACAACAGCCCCAATGGCAATCCCATGACTTTCCCCGAATGTAGTCACTGTAAAAACTTTCCCAAAAGTATTGCCCAAAAAATTTACCCCTTCCATTTTAATGAAGTTTGTGTTATAATTTAGATTTAATATTAAGGAGGTGCATAAAATGCCACTGTCCAAACGAATAGAACAGGTACTTGCCCCAATCTACAAACAGAGAGTGCCTGTCATCGTCCTAAAAGGCATCAAAATCCTAGTTTCTCTATTACCGCCAGTTTTAACAGGTAATTTACTAAACAACCTTAACCAATATGACGGCGACCGTGCTTTTTTCTACATCGGCATGATTGCGGCCGTTTTGGCGGTTTACTTTTTACTGGACTGGGCGCAGGACTACCTTTGGTACAGAATGGAATATATCGGAACAGGCATAATCCGTTCCTATCTTTTTGCCAATGTTATCCGTAAAAGCTTTCTATATCACAAAGACCACAGCGTTGGGGATTTAGAAGGCAAGGTTGTCCATGATGCTGGGATTTACGCCCATGCAAAAATATCCATGATGCCTATGTTGTTTCTGAATATAATCCATATATTGGTTATTTTAGCCCTGCTTTTCTCACGAGATGTGCCGATGACATTTGCCACTATAGCATTTTCCGCCATTTTCTTTTTGTTATACAAGCTTATAAACAAGCATATCCGCAAGGCGACATTAAGGGAGCGTGAGGGTTATTCGGAAGTGCTTACAACCACCCACGAAACCTTGGCAGGGGTCAACACCATCCAGCTTTATGGCGAAGAGGAGTTTTTTGCCCACCGCTTTGAAAAAACAGTGGATAAGTATGAGCATTTTCTAATTAACTTACGTAAATGGAAGGGGTTTGCCCTTGCTGCCAACAATAAACTTGTGGGGCTTTTGCCTCTTGTTGCTGTGTTTGTGGGGTTGTATCTTTATCGGGCTGATATTGTAATTGCTGGTATTGGCACAATTGTTACTTATTACTTGCTTTTGCCAGCTCTCGTTGACCCTATTAAATCCCTAACGGAATTTAGTATAGACTATCAAAATGCCCGTGCGGTGGAGGGTCGCTTAGAGGAGCTTTTGGCGGACGAAACCCAAACAAACAGCAAGCTAGAACAAATTGACAAAATCCAAAGTTTGGAGTTTTCTAATATCTGCTATAAATACGACGACGGCACAGAGGTTTTGTGGGATGTTAATTTCACCGTAAAGCCTGGTGATGCCTTGGCGGTTGTGGGACCTTCTGGTGCTGGAAAAACCACGTTTTTGCGTATGCTAAAACGCCAGCTACACCCTTCTTGGGGTCAAATTCTGATAAACAACAAAAACCACCATCTTGTAGACGAGAAAAGTTATATCAACCGCATCGCCGTGCTTGCCCAAGACATTTTTGTGTTTGACGACAGTATAACCGCCAATATCAAATTCGGCAAGGACATCCCTGATGCAGAAATCCAGCGTCTGGCTAAAATTTGTGCCTTAGACCATTTGGATTTAGAGGACTCAGCAACCAAACTGTCTGGCGGTGAGCGTCAACGGCTTGGTCTTGCCCGTGCTTTGGCATGCCAATATGACGTTCTAATCCTAGATGAACCCACCACCGAACTGGATGCCGCCACAGAAACCAAAATAATCCAAAACCTAAAAGCGGTACAACAGGAGAATGGTTGCATCTTCATCGTCATAACCCACAGCCAAAATGTGCTTGACAACCTTTGCAACAAATCCCTAACCCTGTCCAAACCTAAATAATTAGCTTTAGTATCCTAGCCTCCGCCCAATGTGAAGCGGAGGCTATTTAAGTTTACCACAGTAAACTATTGCGTGCAACAAATGATTTTTATGTTGACAAAACCAATCGCTTAATGTTATAGTATTTATAAAGGCAAAAAGGACACGCAAGTCGTCTCGTCAGCAAAACTTTGCGACCTGCGTGTCCCTACCAGCCTTTAACAGCCTAGTGAAATAATACCTCACTCAGGCTTATTTGTCAAGCCCTTAAAAAGGGCAGAGGGAGGATTTTTTATGAAGAAGTTTCTGAAAAGGTTTCAAGCAAAGGGTTTTGTGAGTGGTTTTTTGGTGGCAACAATGCTTTCTGCCACCATTGTGTGGGCAAACACTAGCGGGGTTTTCCGTGAAGTATTTTATGGTGTCAGAATTTCTATAAATGGACATGCTTGGAACCCACCATCTGACATGACACCTTTTATCACAGATGGAAGAACTTTTCTTCCTGTGCGTGGTATTTCGGAAGCCCTTGGCATCCCTGTCACATGGGATGGAACGACAAGTACCGTGCATTTAGGCACACAACCTGTGGGGTCGCCGTTTTTTAGCACTATGCAACACTTTAGAAGTGGCGGTAGCTCTACTGTTGGAAATGCCACATCTTTAGGTAACACTCATGCTAATGCCTTACAGAGAAGTGCAGGGGTTAGTGCGGTTTGGCGTGAATATAACCTTAATGGACAGTGGACCGAATTGACAGGAGATGTACTTCGCTTAGACCGTGCAACCGCTGGAGCTGGAACAATCACTTTCACAGGTGATGGCAGGGAGCTTCTTGTGGTTACCACGACCAATAACCAACAACCACAAAACATATCTGTTGACCTTCGTGGAGTTTTAATTCTAAGGATTGAGATAAATAACCATAATTCAGCACTAGCTAATGCGATGATACAATAATACTAAAAACCACCATGACACATTAATGTCACATGGTGGTTTTTGTTTCAGTAAATTCCGTCAAATGCGACCAAAAGCGTTTTGGGAGGTTGCCCATGCGAAGTTTGGGATTTTTTCTTCCCTCAATGGCAATCGTGTCATAAAACCGCTTCCATAATTCTCGGTACATTTTTTCTTCCGTGCAAGCTTCGGGCAGTTCTAGGTTGTCAATAGGGATTAGGCTTTTTTCGCCATTTTGCTGTATAAAAGCGTGCTTGTGGGTTTTGTCATAAATCAAAAAATGCTCATCGGGCATCCTGTCACAAAAGTGTGGGGCAACTATTGGTAATATAAAGTTTTTTGGCTCAAAAACAGCCGCCAAAGCCCCATCAAATTCAGAAAAACGCAAAAACCCTTTGTATACATGGGCTTCACCTTGGACATTTCGTACAGCATTTGTAACCTTGGCAACTGCGTCATGGGTTAGCATATCAATAACAGGCGAGCCAACCTTGTAGCCTAGACGCAAAAAATGCAAAATCGCTAACTCCCGACCTTTCATCGAAGATAAGAAACACAAATACACCAATTGTAACGCATCTTTTGAAATTTTGTTAACTATGGACGTTTCCACCCTCCCTGCCACATCTGGGTCTGTAAGAATTTCTTTGGGGGTAAAAAGCGTCTCTTGCTCCTCCTCGTAGTTATAAATGGCGAAGGGAAGTTCTTTTTTGTAGTAACTTTCGTGGACGCAACACAAAAGCCCATGAAATGTTCCGTCGTACAAATAGGCTATATCTGTCCTGTAAGACATTTTACCAATTCCTCCCCGTTGCTGTCCATGTGGAATATTGATAACTGCTCTGCACTTCTTGCCATTTCCGCACTTCTCTGGGATAAAAGCCCCCACAAAATAGACTCTGGGTTATTAGGCAAACCAAGCATTGCCCTGCCCTTGCAGGTAAGGAAATATTGCGCCCGCTTCAAAACGACCCCCATCTTTTTAAGGTCGTCAAAATCCAGCGTTGTAAGCCGTCTTGCCCGCATTATCTTTTCTGCACTTTTTACACCAAGCCCTGGCACACGAAGCAGGGTTTCGTAAGGTGCTGTGTTTACCTCAATAGGAAATTCGTCATAATTATTTAACGCCCAGTTGCATTTCGGGTCGATTAAAGGGTTAAAATTAGGGTTTTTCTCGTCCAGCAACTCCGCTGCATCAAAATGATAAAAACGCAGAAGCCAGTCCGCCTGATACAACCTGTGTTCCCTCAGAAGCTGGGGCTTGGTATCAAGGGCAGGCAAGTTTCTACTTTCCACAACAGGCATATAAGCCGAATAAAACACTCGCTTTAAGTCGTATTTTTTATACAACGCCGCCGACAAATTGATAATCTGATAATCTGTTTCAGGTGTTGCCCCAATAATCATCTGGGTGCTTTGCCCCGCAGGCACAAACTTCGGGGCGTTTCTGTACCTGACAATATCCGTTTTGTTTTCGTTTATACCCAGCTTAATTTTACCCATGGGTTGCAAAATACTTTCACGGCTTTTGTCGGGGGCAAGTAATTTTAAGCTGTCGTGGGATGGAAGCTCCAAGTTGATGCTCATACGGTCAGCCAAAAGCCCAAGGGCGGTCAATAATCTGTCATCTGCCCCTGGTATGGCTTTAACATGGATATATCCACGGAAACGGTAATGATTGCGTATCAGGGACAAGGTTTCAATCATCTGCTCGCAAGTATAATCAGGATTTTTAACCACAGCAGAGCTGAGAAACAGCCCCTCAATGTAATTTCGGCGATAAAACCCAATCATAAGCTCGGCAAGCTCCGTGGGGATAAAAGTAGCACGCTTAACATCATTTGACCGCCTATTGACGCAGTAATTGCAATCATAAACGCAGGCGTTGCTAAGCAACACCTTTAGCAGAGCGATGCACCTGCCATCCGCAGAAAAACTGTGGCAAATGCCCCCCTTTAGCGTATTGCCCAAAGAACCAGCCTCGCCTTTACGCTCCACCCCGCTGGACGTGCAGGCAACATCATACTTTGCCGCATCTGATAAAATTGTTAGTTTATCCAAAACTCCCATTTTTTCACCTTTAACCTAAAACTTAACATCCTCATTAGCTAAAGTAACTACAACAGTTTTGGCTTTAAGAAAGCATATAATACAGAGCCAAAGAATTTTTTATTTACGGCAGAAAACTCCTCTGCCGTGCATTGCCCGTTCCATGTCATCATTTCATAGACAACACCCATCATTTTCAAATTAATCCCAGCCGAAGAAAAACCGCTTTTGATATAAAATTGCTTACGCTTTTTTCGTTGTTGGTTGTTTTCTGCACTTTCGTCTTCGGCTTCTATATAAAGTATAATACGGTTGTTGGGATAAGCTTCCTTGATGCGGTTAATAATTTGCGAGCCATATCCTTTAGAGCGATGGGTGGCTTCCACCGCAATATACAACACAAATGTCACGTTTTTGTGGGTAACTGTATAGGTAAAACCCGCAAATATTTCTTTGTCATAGTAGGCATCAAACTTAATATAATCCTTTTTGGCTCGCCTAAGAATAAGCCATATGGGTGCCTGCTCAGCCACAGGAAACGCCGACTTATAAAGTGATACAAACTGCTGAAAGTGCTTGGATTTCTTTGTTACAGGGTGTGCTGTAAGCATATCTTCCTTCTCCTTTAATGGTTTGATAGCTTATTTTAACACCAAACACACACGCCCACCAGTTACAAATGTCACTATTTTATTTTGGTGATTATATATAATCACCTCTATTTTGCATCATCTATTCTTAATTTTCTCCCATTGAGGTCGTATAATAGCAATCAATGGCAAGCCAATAACAATCGCAAAAACTATCTGCATGGAATTGTTTGCAATAAACATTGCAGGTACAGCCCATGGCACTTGAAACATAATCACCTGCCCCACATACATAGCAGGGATAAGCCAAATTCCACCCAACACCGCTGCCAAAATATTTAAGGGGATGCTACGTCCGCCAGCACCTTTCATATGGGCAACCGAGCCAAAAATAACCGCCAACGCAGGGCGGGCAATTAAATTTATTGGAGCCCACAGGGCAAGCCCGCCCAACAAATTAAACAACACCATGCCAAGGCTTGACACAGCCCCCATCTTTGGTCCAAAAACCACAGACACTACAAAAACCACCATCGTGCCAAGATGAACCTGCCCCGCCCCTGTAATATCTGGGGATGGGATACGCAAAAACATGGTGGCAAGGAAAACCAGGGCGATAAAAAGCCCTGCTAAAATCACATCTCTTGTTTTCATTTTATCACTCGCTAAAATTTAGTTGTAAGAAGCTGGGTCATCAGGGTCACGGATGACCCTTGTGCCGTCATTTAAGGCATTCAAAGTTTCAATGTCGGCTTTATCAAGCTTGAAATCGAAAATATCAAAATTCTCTGCCATACGGCTAGGTGTTACAGTTTTGGTTATGGCAGACACGCCCACATCTATATTCCAACGCAAAATTACCTGTGCTGGGGTTTTGCCATACTTTTTGGCAACCTCACCAATTACAGGATTGTCCATCAAACCTAAACGCCCACGCCCAAGAGGACAATACGCCGTTACCAAAATCCCTTTTTGCTGACAATATTCCCGAATGTCAGTCTGGGTCAAATACGGATGATGTTCGTATTGGTTCACCATTGGCATAATCTCCCAATGTTTTTCTAGTTCCTGTAAATGGTGTATTTTTAGGTTGCAAACCCCAATAGCACGGGCTTTGCCAGACTTATAAATTTCCTCCAATTCTTTGTATGTGTCTATCCAATGGTTAGGTAAAGGCCAATGGACAAGATATAAATCAACATAATCCAGTCCCATACGCTCCAAACTACCCTCAAAGGCTTCCGCAGGACCATTTGGTCGTTTTTGTGCTTCATTATGCACTTTGGTCGTTACAAAAATCTCCTCACGTGGCACGCCACTTTGACGCATCCCCTCCCCCAACATATCCTCGTTGCCATAAAACTCCGCCGTGTCAAAATGGCGAAAGCCTGCATTTATGGCATTTACAACCACGGCAACCCCATCCGTGTCAGATGGTATTTGAGAAATCCCCATACCCAGCATTGGCATATTCACACCATTATGCAACTTAAAATACTCCATAGTAAAACCCCCTATAAATTTAATTTAATCTCTAATAATTTTTGAAAAGCCCTCGCCCATAACCTCACGTGCATCAGTTACAATCACAAAAGCGTCCTTGTCAATCTCTGACACAACTTCTTTTAACCTAGCAATCTGACGGTTATATACCACACACAAAAGCACGGATTTGTCCTCTTTGGTATAAAATCCCCGCCCATGCAACGCAGTCACACCTCTATCCATTTTTTCCAACAGGGCTTGACCAATCCCCTCCGACTCTTTGGAGATGATAAACACACCTTTTGTAAATCTTGGCCATTTCATAAAATATTCGATTGCCACAATCGCCACAAACAGCGAGATTAGGGCATACATGGTTTGCATTGCACCAAAAACCCAAAGACCAGCCAAAATCACACCCCAGTCCAGCACCAAAAGCACCCTTGGCGTGGAAAGTCGCTTAAAAATGCGGGAAATTAGGTCGGCAGCCAGTGTAGAACCGCCCGTGGTGGCATCCGCCCGCAATGTTATGGCAACACCAACACCGCACACAACACCGCCAAAAATGGAAGCCAGAAATAGGTCGGGTTCTAGTATGTCTGCTGGCACAAACCCCTCTAGCAAAAACAAAAGCACAGACATCAAGGCAGCAGCAAAAATTGTCTTAGTAATATACCGAAAACCAACCACTTTTAATGCAATCAACAAAAGCGGGGTGTTGATTAATGCCGTGGTCGCCCAAACAGGAAAGCTAAATTGATGATAAAAAATCGTCGCAAGACCAGAAACGCCCCCAACCACCAGCGAATTAGGGATAAAAAAGAAATAAATCGCTAGGGTCATTATGGTTACGCCCGCTGCCGTCATGGCATATTCTAACAAAAGTTTTTTCGTTTTTGAATTGTTCACAGTACACCTCGTATTTTTCTAATGATTACAATAATTGCAAATTTTAGTAGTACACGTTGTCGCCATATACGCTTCGGTTGCCGTAGTAGCCTATACAACCATTCCATGCCAATTTTTTGGAAGATTTTAGGCGCACGTTTCAATTCCCCACTCATAACGTCAAAACTGCCACCCACACCCATAACTATTTTTGCACCAAGCCTGTGCTTGTAAGTATTCGCCCAAAGCTCTTGGCGAGGAAACCCCAAACCAACCAACACAATATCAGCACCAGATGAGGAAATTTCAGCAATTACAGCTTCATCATCCTTAAAATATCCATCACCACAACCCACCACCTGTAAGCCAAAGCGCTGCTCCATTTGGATTTTAGCCTTCTCTGCAATCCCAGACTTACCACCTAAAAAATACCATTTCACTCTCTTGGCTTCATCAATAGCAAAAACTTCCATCAGTAAGTCAAAGCCCGCAACACGCTGTTTCAATGAGTTTTTGGTTAGGCGAGAGGCATGGACAACCCCGACACCATCTGGCACAACCAAATCAGCAGAATTAAGCAAATCCCTAAATTCTGCGTTTTTGCGGGCAAGCATTACCATTTCTGGGTTGGGTGTCACCACCAAACTAGGCTCGTCAGTATGCAAAAGCCCTAAAAACTGCTGTTTTGCCTCCTCCATGGTTAGGTTGTCAAAACCCACTCCTAAAATTTTACTTCTCATGGAAATGACTTCCTCCTAAAATAAATCTCTGCTGATAATATTGTAAGCAATTTCCACATTTTTCTCCGACTTTTCAGCCAGAACAGCGGTCTTTTCCGCCAGTTGCTCCACAATCTCAGCACGATTGCCCATTACTTTTTCCGACAAAGTGATTAGACGCATGGCAGAAATATCTTCTAAATTTGTGTAAGTGGTCTGCCCTAAATCTTCCATCATAGCCGACACCTTCGGGTCATAAACCAACCCAACCACTGGCGTTGCGGCGTTTGCAGCATAAATTATAGAATGAAGACGCATACCAATCATAAATTCTGCACCGCCAATAATTGCCAGCACTTCCTCGATGGTAAAGTCGTCCTCTAAATAATAACCTTTGTAGCTGATTTTTTCAAGTATTTTTGTAGAAATTTCTGCGTCATTGGAGGGTTGCATAGGTATGAAAAGCGGAGCAATGCCATGTTTTTCCATCATATGGTCACAAAACACCACCATTTCGGTAATAAAGTCGTCTTTCAGACTACGCCAGCCCCGCAAGGACACACAAAAATACCTGTTGCCCACCAAATGGATTTTGTCAAGCAATACCTTCGCACCCGCATCATCCGCTTGGCGAAAGCGAAAAGCCGCATCGGCAGTCACCTGCACATTGCTGTTTTTAAGTCGCAAATCCTCCAAAGTTTTCAGCGAGCCAGCGTCACGAAGGGTAATTTCTTCGGTTTTTTCAAGTGCGTCCACCGCCCTGTGTTTGTTTTTATCCTGTGTAAGTGGTCCAATGCCGTTGGCGTAAAGCATGATTTTTGCACGGTTTTTTGCCGCTTGGTTCATCACAAAAACATAATAAATCAAGCTTCGAGTTGATGTCAAATCTTGAATAAGGCTTCCACCGCCCATTATCAGCAGATTGGTTTTCTTCAAAGCCCCAATTATGGCAGGCAAATTAAAACGGTAAAGAGTATTTACATTGTAAATCCCCTCAGTTTCCTTTGGTCGCTTGGAAATAACAGAAATTTTAATGTTGGGGTTGATATTACGTAAATCCTCGATGATGGCACGCAAAAGGGCATCGTCACCATGGTTGTTAGAGCCGTAATATCCCGAAATTAAAGCATCAATCGCTTTGCGTGGTTTGCGGACGGCATGGTACAGACTAATGGTATCATCAGCCATTTTGTCCACCGAATATTCCGAACGTACCATTTCTTGGGCAAATTTCCCAAGTTCTATAGTCTTATCCTCTGAAGTATCTAGCAACGCCAAAATATCCTGTCGCAAGGCTTCTTGGGTGACTTCAGCGTGTCCACGACAGGTAAAATTTGTTTTAACCGCAACATCTTTCATGGAAGGTTGAAAAAGCCCCAAATATCCCTGTCCTCCCGCCAAAATTACGGGCTTGGCAAATGCCATCGCCTCCAATGCAGAACGGCTAACACCCACAAAAATATCAGCCAACCCCAAAAACTTCGACACATCCGTCCTCGTCCCTGTCACAATAACTTTTTTTACATTTAAGGCAGAATTGACCACCTCTGCTTTGGCGGTGACCGCATCTAAATCGTTACCACCACCAACAATAATAATGCGACAATTGGGGTCTTTCTCATGGATGGAAGGTGCAATCTCAATCAAACGATGGGCAGCATGGGACATATCCTTATCCATACGGCTAACATTGACAATGGTCTTGTTATGACTTTCCAAACCAAGCTCACTTATAATGCTAGAATAATCAGAATTTGCATCAAAAGTGTCCATGTTAATACCATTTATTGTTAAAAAAACATCCTCGGAGTTCATTCGATAATTTTGTATAAGATTTTCTTTTATATCCTCTGCAACCGCTAGGGAAGCATCACCAAAATTTGTTAAAAGGCGATACGCAAGAGCATTGCTAAAGTGGGCGTGAGCGGTTGTAACAAACACAAATCCAATTTTCTTTTGCAACAAACCGCACAAAAATGCAGGTATACGGGCATGGGCGTGAACCAAATTAATGTCATTTTCTCTAATAACCTTCTCAATGGTTTTATAAGATGTGATTAGATTTGCTGGTTTTTTATTATGCAGGGGTGCATGAAAATGCTTTATGCCGTGAGCTGTAAGTTCATTTTCATAAATGCCACCATTGGAAACCACATACACATCCAAACCTCGATTTTTCAAGACTTTACATAGCTCCAACACATATGTTTCCGCCCCGCCAATGTCCATCCCCATCAAAGCCATCAAAACCTTTGTTCCCTCAAAACTATTCATTTCTCGGACCCCCTCTACCCAAACGGCTTAAAATGGCGGTTTTCGCCATGGTTGCTTCTTTGATACGTAAAACCGTTGCCACAATCATGTATATAAGTATACCTAAAACAAACATAACTGATATTACAAGAATGTCGTGCAATTGCCCCAATGCACGCTCTGCCAGCATCAGTCCAACCAGCATCGTAATGGTTGCCAACAACATTTTCCCAAAGTTTATGGCGACCGACTTGTTCAAAATGCCAAATTTACGGACGGCAACCATATACATTGCAAAACCAGCAAAGCTAATAGAAATCGTTGACGCAAGAGCTGGTCCACCAATGCCCATGGTATTTACGAAAGCAAGTGCAGTCACGGCGTTAATCACAAGAGCGATAACCGTGACTATCATCGGGGTTTTACCGTCTTTGTCGGCATAAAACGCACGGTTTAGTATGCTGATTAGTCCATATCCAATTATACCCAGTGCAAGGATGCCCAAAGCATACGATGCCCGCTGGGTGGCGTAATGACTAAATTCCTGTCGTTCGTAAGCAAGACGTATGATAGGCGTTCGCAAAACCCATAGACCCACAGTCATGGGCATTAGGAAAAATAATATAGCCGACACTGACCCCGATAAGGTCTCTCGAAATTCGGCTTTATCGCCATCCCTCGCCGCTTCTCTGGATAATTTTGGAAACATAACATTTGTGACAGATAAGATGAACATACCAGTAGACACCATAAAAATCACATTTGCAGCGTTTAATTCCACCGAATAAGCTGGGTTAAGGTTGGCAGCAATCCCAGTATTCACCACAATGTTAATAGGAAACAACCATGAACTAACCATTACCATGGGCGACAAACGCAAAATTTGCCGTAAGCCCTCGTCCTTAAAATTCAGCCTAGGCTTTAGCTTAAAGCCATGTTTTCGCAGTGGATGCCAGAAAATTGCCACTTGCAACACGCTACCTATTAGGAAAACCACTGCCAATCCCACCACTCCGCCATTATTGAAAAACAATAACAGATAAGCCAAAATTACAGCATTAGACACCAGTGACATAATGCTGGGAATGTAAAATCCTCCAAGCGATTGAAGTAGTCCCGTCAATGCAAAGGCGGTTGATGTAAAAAACATAGTGAAAATGGTAATCCTAAGTAATTCTGCCCCTAAATTTATGGTTACAGCAGGGTCGCCCCCAAAATAAACACTGGAGATAAGAGGAGCGACAATAGCCCCCAATCCTGCCACTGCCACTGACACAAGCATCACAAAAATCACAAAATTGCTTGCCAATCGAAAAGCAGCTTCCTTACCCTTATTCTCCAAATAACTATTAAAAATAGGAATAAACCCCGCAGAAATCGCCGCCGCAAAAGCCGCATCCAAAAACTGCCTTGGCAACAAAGACGCAAAGTTAAACGCCGCCGCTTCAGCACTTTCCGTCCCAAGCAAGGAGAACATTACCATATCCCTTGCCAAACCACTAAGCTTTGCAACCAAAACCAAAATCATTACCACCGATATTGTTTTAACGCCATTATTCTGGGCTTTGTCAGTTGACATTACTCAAAAACCCTCTCTACACTATAATGAACACCATGCGACCCAAAACGCAGACGCAATAATGCGAATTGGGCATTTAACAGCTCGCTTTCTGGATTGTAAAGGCGAGGTAGGTTAACATATCGAACTCCTTCAACCACATCCACAGAAAGGCTCTCCCCGTAAACCGAAACCACAAAAACATTCCGCCCTAAACTAGCTCGCTCCTCCACCAACTGTCGGAAAAGTCGCAATTCCGCATGGTTGGTAAATCGTTGATGGGGCAAATTGGTATGTATAACAATGGTGTTTGCGGTTATCTGGTCTAAATATCGTGAAAGATGCGTCCATTGATACGCACCAGACCGCATAATTCCGCCATCTCCAGCATTAAGCTCTAGGACTAACAAATCATTCATTTCAGTAACCCCAAAACCATCAGGGCGACAAAAAGTGGCATATGCCGTAAAATCATTTACCCCCTCGCCGAAAACCACGTCAAATTCCCCGTATGAGGGAGCTGTCACGAAATCACGACGCAGGCTATCCCTTGCCACGCTACTAATTGGAACATTCGGCATTGCCCCTTCATTCTGCTGATAAATACGCAAATTGTCAAAATGCAGGGCGTGGTTGCCAGCCGTCTCTTGGCTTAATGCCACGGCGTGTATGCGGGTCAACCGCACAGGAAACACCGCCTCAGCAGGAACTTGTGCAGTCACATCACGCCAGCCGTAAAAGTCAATTCTATCAGCAAAATCTATAACAAAAGTATTACCATCTCTATCCACAATATTCCCACGCAACCAATGATTGCTATTATTGCCATAAACTGCTATTGTATATGCAATGGCATTAGCATAGCCAGAATCCGCAAAGTTCATATGTGCCGCCTGCGAATGTGTCGCTTGGGCAAAGTTGTAGCTCATAACCAGCGAATGTGAACCATAACTAGCGTGTGGAGAAAACGCCACAAAGCCACCCACTGATGCTGGGTAACTAGAAAAACTCACATAGCCTGTAAATTCGGGTTCAATTGGGTCAATTTGCACTTGTTGGCGGTTCAAGCCAATTGGAATATATCGGTAAGCAGTGGCAGTCGCAACACGTAACCAGCCATTACCTCCACCTGTAGACACAAAACGTCCAGATTCTACCCGACCAAGCCCAGCGGGATATACCTGAAAATCCAAACTTCCAGCACTTATCCACGCCCTACGTCCATAATTGTCTATTCCATGAAAATTCAGTTGTGTGTCATCATGTAAAGTTTGCACATTTGATACAATCTCACGCACGTCAATTGCGGTAAAGTTGCCCCATGCAACCACATTACCAAATCTAGCCTGTACCACCACAGAACCAGCCGAATCTGCCACAATTCCAGCATCCGTCACACTTCCGTTTATTACCACGATTTCATCGGGTGGGGTGGTCAAAACGATTTGGTTCATATATTCGTCAAAACCATTAAACGTAAGTACCCTAGGGATACCCACAGCGATATTGCCCCCATCACCAACCACTTCCACATGGGACAAAGCCCCAATAGGTGCATTGTTGATAACCCCAAGCGCATTAATAACTGCCCGCTGGCTACCCTCAGAAGGACGGTTAACCACCGTCAAATCCTCTCCAGGCAAACGTGTCGCCATGGTGGTAGAACCTCCACCATCCAAATTCACAGCATGGGCCGCCCCGAATTGCAACATATAAACCGCCGCCTCTGCCAAAGTCGCACCAATGGAATGGTTACGCCCGTCAATGGTCATCAAAATCAGCCTGTCCCCTGCCCAATTAAGTCCCATTAATGTGCGTGGGTGTCGGGCATTGGAACGCATAGCCGCCGTATCTGGCACTGCCCCATTATGTAAAATGCGATGGTTTCCAGAAATTGCAGTATGTACAGCATCCAAGTTTACATTGGCAGTTATTGACATCTCTGCCCTCTGACCCAAGTAAAAATAATGGGAATTCGCTTCAAAAGTTTGCGGACTCATAATTATAACAAAGCCATTTTCTGGCACATCAACAGTAAAAAATGTGATAACCGTTATAATGCCGTCCTCCACAACAACTTTATAAGAACGACCCACACGGGCGTCAATACTGTCAGTAGAGGTTATATAACCATGCGTCAAAATCGAAGGATATGTCATATTTGCAACCATATTAACTAAACCCACATAAAAAGTACGCTGACCATTCAGCAACAGCAACACCTGCGGGCGTACATAGTCCATAAAAGCAGCCCCATCCCCCAAAAGTAGGCTGGCAGAGTCGTTAGCACCACTATTTGCACCGCCTTGAACAGACATTTCACCGCCAACCATCTCCAGCCCCAATGGCACAGAATGACGGCTTGACATACCGAAAAAGTCACCATTAACCCCAGCCAATGCGTTTTGGGCATTAAGTAACGCAGTGGTTGATTGACGCAAACCAAGTTCCACTTGGGAATTAAACACCCCAATGTCCAAATAAGGGTCGTTCAGGGGGATTTCCAGCACATTAATATCCACTAGACCCGCTGCTGTTATCCTTGTAACTTGGTGTAAATATGTATCTCTGGACAACCTTGTCCGCTCTCTGGTTTCAAAGTGCGACCATGGTATAGCGGGCAATGCCGCTGATAATTCTATATGTACAGGAGTAAGTGCAAAGCCAAGTGCCAAAACACCCACAATGCAACTCTTTATAAGTTTTTTCATAATTTCCTCCATTTATGGTAGTGCTACAATTTGAAAATCACCTTGCACCAAAAACCAAGCATCTGTTACAGCATGAACCCCCCGCCCGTCATTGCGAGGAATTATAAGATAGTGATTAGCGATAATATGGTCGCCATTAAACATATCTACACCCAGCGAGGTGTTTACAATACCATCAGCACCAGGCACATGGGCAGTGGCAACACCCGAACGCAGAATGATAACCGAACCTTCGCCCCCTAAAATTACATGGTCGGCAGACACATGGACAGGAGCAAACGCCACCGACCCAGACCCACCGCCACCTGCGGGCAAATCTTGCAAAGCACGCTGGACGGCTTGGTGTACATAACTGCGTGTAACCAACGGGTCATCGGCACTTCCAGGGTTCACAGACCCCACAAGCCCAGTGTTTCCACCCAAAAATGCCCCCAGTGCCACCGCACCCGCCAAACCTAATATATACATTCCTTTACGAATTTTCTTCATATGTAAACCCCCAAATATTTTATCTCTTAATTGTACCACAAAAACAGCAAAAAGTCCATTTCAAGATTATGACATTCTTGCTTTATTTTTTGTTTTGGGTTATAATAGACTTTTCGTGGTTAAGAAGCCAAATTTTACGCTCCATACCACCAGCGTAACCAACCAATTTCCCACTTGCCCCAATAACACGATGGCAGGGGACTATTATGTAAATTGGGTTTTTGCCGTTTGCACAACCAACGGCACGGCTGGCTTTTGGATTGCCTATCATCTCGGCTATTTGCCCATATGTGCGGGTTTCGCCAAATGGTATGGTCTGCAAAGCGTCCCATGTTGTCCGACGAAAATCTGTCCCAATAGGATTTATCGGCAAGTCGAAATTCATAATATTTCCTCGGAAATAATCGTCAAGTTGTGTAACACACCGCCCAATTAACTCGTTTTGTGCGGATTGCTGTGTTTGGGGCTTGTCAAAAACCAACCCTAAAATATGAGTGTCATCATATGTAATCAAAATCTGCCCCGTGGGCGAATTATAGCTAAATTCAAACATTTTTAACCTCCAAAATATTATTGTAACATAGCTAAGGAGAAATTTCAATGAGATTGCAAAAATATCTGGCTGACGCTGGGGTTGCCAGTCGCCGTAAGGCTGAGGAACTTATAAATTCAGGGCAAGTGACAATAAATGGGCGTATTGCCACAATTGGCGAAAAGTATGCTGATGGTGATGTGGTTTTGGTGGACGGCAAACCCGTGGAAGCCACAGAAAAGCTAGTCTACATCATACTTAACAAGCCCGCTGGGGTAATTTCCTCTGCAAAAGACCAGTTTAACCGCCAAACGGTGCTAGATATTGTTGGCAATATTGGCATCCGCCTATACCCTGTCGGTCGCTTGGATTATCACTCCACAGGTTTGGTTTTGCTTACCAATGACGGGGATTTGGCACAAAAAATCACCCATCCCCGCCATGGCATGGAAAAGTCCTACATAGCCCGTGTTAAGCAACCAATAAAACCCGAAGATATTGCGGTTTTTCGTCAAGGTATGACAATTGACGGCTACAAAACCCGACCCGCTGGAATAGAAATATTGGACAAATGGGGCAAACAAGCCAAAATCACGCTATTCGAGGGGCGTAACCGCCAAATCCGCAAAATGTTTACCTCCTTAGAAAATGAAGTGGTATCCTTAAAACGTGTGTCCATGGGCAAAATCACCCTTGGTGACTTAAAATCAGGGGCATGGCGACATTTAACCCCTGCCGAAATCGCCCTATTACGTATGGGAGGTGGCGAAATTTGAGTATACCCTCCCAATTTGCTGAAAATATGCGTGGTTTACTACCCTCCCCCGCCGAATACAACGCTTTTATGGCTTCTTTGGATAAACCTCGCCAGCGTGGACTTCGCATAAACACCCTAAAAATCACCACTGAAGATTTTGAGGGACATTTTCCCAACCTCGAAGCCGTAGCTTGGTGTGCCGAAGGGCGATACTACACCAACCAATCCGAAGCCCCTTTAGGCAAAAACCCCTTGTATAACGCTGGTCTTTACTACATACAAGAACCCAGTGCCATGTCTGCCGCTGCAATTTTAGACGTACAAAAAGGCGAAAAAGTTCTGGACTTGTGTGCGTCCCCTGGGGGCAAATCTACTCAAATAGCATCCTCATTAGCTGGCGAGGGCTTGCTGGTATCCAATGACGCAAATTTCAGTCGCATCCCCCAACTTGTCCGCAATATTGAAATGGCAGGCATCACCAATTCCATTATCCTCTGCGAAACCCCCGAAAGGCTTGCACCGCACTTTCCTGCATATTTTGACAAAATTCTGGTTGACGCACCCTGTTCTGGCGAGGGAATGTTCCGCAAAGACCCATCTGCCCGCACCGCTTGGGACGCCACCAAACCCGCCCGCTTGGCGGTTATCCAAAAAAATATCCTTCACCACGCCGCCCAAATGGTGGCAGATGGAGGATATTTGGCATATTCAACCTGTACATTTAACACCACGGAAAACGAAGATGTGGCAACATATTTTTTGGAACAAAACAAGAATTTTGAGCAGGTCAGCCAAACCCGCATTTTCCCACACGCCCACAAGGGTGAAGGGCATTTTGTGGCACTTTTCCGCAAGACCACACCCAAAACCGACAACACTGATGTGCAAGTCCAAACCCGCCCCCAGAAACTGGACAAAGATTTCCAAAATTTCTTAGACACATACCAAATAACTTTACCCGAAGGCGACATAAAATCCCATAACGATAAGCTTTTCATCCCACCCACAATCTACCCCGACTTATCGGGCTTGCGGGTTATTCGTGCTGGCTTACTACTGGGAATACTTAAAAAACAACGCTTTGAGCCATCTTACGCCCTAGCCATGGCATTAAAGCCCGACAACTTCGCAAACACTATAAACCTTCCCAACCACCACCCAAACATTACCAAATTACTTGGCGGCGAAACCTTTGTGGTGGATAATGCAAAAGACGGTTACAACCTATTTTGTGTAGAGGGCTACCCCATAGGTTTTGCAAAAATACTAAAAAACCGCCTAAAAGGGCGGATTATATAAAAAGTTTGCATTACTTTGTTGGTTATGGTATAACTATAAATTCAAAAACTTTTACAGGGAGGAAACAAAAATGCAAGAAAAGAGAGCAAAAAGAAACAGCTTAGTCAAGGGGTTTGTCATTGGTGCCGTCGCAATGTTGACACTATCCGCAACTGTGGTAATGGCAAATCCTGTCATGCGAGAGCTGGTTTTTGGTGTGGGCGTAAGCTTTAATGGCGAAGTTCAAAATTTTGAAGATGATATGCGTCCATTTACAATTGATGGCAGAACATTTTTGCCTGTACGTGCCATCGCTGATATTGTTGGTCTTGACGTGGATTTTAACAACACAACAAACACAGTGCTTTTGACCACCCCTAATGTGGCTGGCACACCAGACACTGCTTCAACCCAAACATCGTCAACAACCCCCACTTCCACAGCAGGAATCAGCCAAGCTTTGGTTGGAACTTGGATGTGGATGAACATTGAATACTATGTCTTTAATGCAGATGGCAGTGGACTAATGTCTAATTCCGCCATTAGTTGGAACACAAATAACAGCGTGCTGTATATATGCACAACACCAGATTTCTGTGGTGATATTTGCCGTGCGCCTTCACGCTGGACATACAACATCACTGGAAACCAAATGGTATTACAAAGTGTTACATCAGACCTACAATTTACCTATACAAGAAGATAGTGAAAACAAAAAACAAACCATCACTGAATATCTTAGTGATGGTTTGTTTTTTGTGCAACCATTTATAATTAAAACAAAATTCTCCCTAATCCACCATTTTGGTGGGAATACTTAAAAAACAACGATTTGAGCCGTCTTATGCCCTAGCCATGGCATTAAAGCCCGACAACTTTACAAATACCATAAACCTACCCAACCACCACCCTAATATCGCTAAATTCCTTGGTGGCGAGACTTTTCAAGTGGGTGCAAAAGACAGTTACAACCTATTTTGTGTAGAAGGATACCCCATAGGTTTTGCGAAAACACTAAAAAACCGCCTAAAAGGGCGGATTATCTAAAAATATGATAAAAAATCCTTGACGCAACCCGTCAAATAATGTATAATGATATTGCTATCAAACCTAGGTAGTGTGTATAATCTATCCAACTGGGTAAATTTGAAAACACATAATGGTGGTCACTGAATTAGCCACTCACACCACCATTATGTGCCTACCCAGTCTTAATACAAAGACCTAGAGATGATTATACATCATCCTCGGTCTACTTTGCAAGCACTTTTTCAAAACTTAAAACAATAACTTGGTAGAGGCGGGCATTGCCCGCCCCATTTATGCAGACGACACCGCCCAACCCTAAAGAAAGCTGTCAACATACAAAAAGCGACCAATTGTCGCCCCTACCAATATAGTTAGATACCCGAGATAACGGCAGAAGTACCAGTGTTATCCACCACAATCAAATTAATCTTATCACAATCAGGATTGCGAACCCAGTGATGTACAGCCTCCCCAACAAGCCTCGACATTGGTAAATTCGTCAAATCTATCTTGTCAATCCAGAAAAACTCCCCTTCGCTACACTCGGGTGGCAAAATTTCTTGTTCTAATCTACCAAAATAATGGTAAACCAGATGAACCTCACCATCAACCTTCCTAACAGCGATATATCGCAGTTTTAGGTCATGAATATCGGTTCTTAAAATCCCAGTTTCTTCATGCACCTCTCTGTAACAAGTTTCCAGCGTGTCGATGGCTCTGGGGTTGGTAATATCGCTCATATCCAAATGACCACCAACACCTGCCCACATTCCCGCACCAATCTCCTTGTGTAATCCTCGCTTCATAAGCAAAACCTTATCACCACAAATCAAAAATGCTCCAGCAGTTATTCTGGTTGTAATCACTATAACAAAATTCTCCCCTCGCCCACCATTTTTGTGATGCCCTTTTTGTCAAAATACTCAAGCACTGCCATGGCATATTTTCGGCTAGTCCCCAGCCTGTCACGATAGTCTTTAGTCAGCACCTCAGGGGTTTCCGTCGCCATGGTTTTGAAAAGCTCCAAAGCTTGGTCGCAAAAGTCCTTATGCAGGTGGATTTGTGGCGTAAGTGCCACCAACACCCCTTGGCTAACCAAAGCCCCGAACATTTGTTCAAATGCCTTTTTCTCCTTGGCTTGCCCTTTTGAAAATTCCTCGGCAACTTCCTTTAACTC
>WQZZ01000013.1 GCA_009780485.1 Defluviitaleaceae bacterium
CAGCTTATTGCAAAAAACTCGGTTTTGTGATACAATGATAATTGTACTTTTCACGATTATAGGGGGATTTGTTATGATGAACAAATTTATTCAAAATGTTACGAAATTGTTAATATATTCTGTAGTGTTTTTTGGTTTTTTGGGGGTTTTTGGACAGCAGGCTCAAGCAAATCCGATGGCAGGTGCTAGGATTGTTAATTTGGCATTAAACGGGCAGGTTTTGCCAGCGTTTGACACGCCGTCTTTTATTTTAGGAGGTCGCACCTTTGTGCCAGTGCGTTATGTTTTTGAAGCCATGGATGCCACCGTGGATTTTCAACCAGAACAACAACGAATTACAATCGCTCACAACCAAAGTACAATTATTATGCACGTTGGTGACTATCAATTCCGCCACGACAACGCCATGCACACAATGGATGTGGCACCCCAAATCATCAACAACCGCACGATGGTTCCTGTGTCTTTTGTTGCTGAGGCTATAGGATTTGATGTTGACTGGAACAACGAAACTAGCACGGTTTATCTTACATATAACGGCAATGACGAAGAAACTGCGGAGCAACCCATCGAAAACCCTAACCCAGAAGCCCCACAGAATGAACAAAGTCAAGGCGACACACATTATCAAGACACTGAAATTGTGTCAACACCAGAGGAAGAAAGGGAGCGTCCAAACTTTGCTCATTTGTCTATAGATAACTCCCCTAACCCAATCACTATGGAAAGCAATTCTTTAACTAATGTAAATTCGATTACTTGGAACGAAAACCAAAACCAGTTTACCATCACCGCCTCTGGTAGAATTACTGATGTAGAATGGTATATGCACAGCGATGGTAGGTTGCGTGTGGACATTCTTAATGGTCGTGCCAATTTTGCTCCTAGCACCCATGGTATCCACAATCAATTCTTGTCCAATATACGCACAGGGCAAAATTATATTCACGGACATTCCGTAGCTCGTGTGGTTTTTGACCTCACAAGCCCAGTGGTTTATCGTGTAGCGTTGTCAGAAGACCGCCGACATGTTGTTGTAACATTTGAACCAAAACAAATCAATCAAATTAGTTTTAACAGCACTTATAATCAAAACAATTCGGAAACCATCACTATTAGCGGTAATGTATTGCCAAAAACGGATATTTTCTTTTTGGAAAACCCTCGTCGTATGGTAATTGACCTACCAAATGCCCGCATGATGACGGAAATTTATGGTGCTGACGGGGTTTTGGTAAATAATCTTCATGTAGGACAATTTGACCCCTTTACCGCCCGTGTGGTGGTGGGCTTGTCCCAAAATGTGTCATTTAATGTGTATTATGACTATTATGCTGCCACAGTAGAAATAACTATCACCGACCCCACATATAGAAACATATACTTCCAAGAAGAAACTGGCACAATCGGATTGCGTCGTCCTGCTGGGTTTTACCCCAACCTAATCCAACGGGTTGATGAATACCTCGAAGGTCGTTACACTTTCATTCTACCGAGTGATTTCTCTGAGTTTTTTGGATATGGCACATTTATGGTGCGTCGTGGTACACTTAACAATGTTGAAATTGTAACTGAAAACGGGCAAACCCATTTGATTTTCAACACCGACAGCATCCGTGGATTTGTTTTAACCTATGATGACAACCACATCTTCATTCGCCACGTAAACCCAAGGGAAATTCATCCTTTTGTGGTTTTGCTAGACCCAGGACACGGTGGGCATGACCCAGGTGCAAGACACCACGGTATGAGGGAGAGCGATATTGTATTGGACATTTCCTTGCGTGTGGCAGAAATTTTGCGTCGTGATGGTATTGTGCAGGTCTACATGACCCGTGACAGTGACGTTACTGTGGCAAATGCCCATCGTGCCGCCACAGCCAATGACATTGCAGACATTTTTGTATCTGTCCATGTAAACGCAGCAAACCGCGTGGCAACAGGCACAGAAACTTTGTACGCCATACACGATGACGAACCAACAGACTTTAATTCTCGACACCTTTCCGAAATTTTCCAGACCAATATGGTAGAAGCTTTCGGCTCGGTGGACAGGGGCGTGCGTAACCGCCCACGTATTCAGGTTCTAAACTCTACCCGAATACCCGCCACACTGTTAGAACTAGAATTCCTTGATACACCCCTTGGCTATCAACTTTTCTCATCTGACAGCTTCCGTGATTTAGCAGCAAATGTGATTGTTCAGTCAATTTATGAAGCTATGGACACTTGGACACCGCCTAGGCCTTAATTGTTATAAAAACCTCATTGCAGTTGAGTGCAATGAGGTTTTTTCATGGATATATTTGCACGCCTAGGGTTAATTAAGAGTAATATGATTAAAAAGGTTTTAAGGAGAAAAATTATGTTTGACTTATATGGATTTAGGACTCAAGAGCAACAACGGGAAGAAGTGACACCTTTACAAGCTTTTGAAGAATTTGTTACGAACTGGCCACAACCAAAACCACCCATCCCAGAACACACCTTCCACGACTATGGTGCAGATTCTGCCCCTGGCTTTCCCCCGCCCTGCCATACGCCACCTCGCCCAAGCCCACCCGTGGGTGTAGATGGGTATGCCATGCAACCTTGTCTATACACACTCACATACCTTTGGTTGTCAAACGGGCAGCAATTCTGGTTTTACCCCACATTTATGGGTCGTCGGTCGGTCGCAGGCTACCGCTGGGTTTATGGCGAATGGGTTTACACGGGTTTTGGTTTTGATATTATCGAAAGTTTCACCTGCCCTCATTAGGAAGTCAGTATTGTTAACCACCATAAACAAAAACCCCACTGAGAAATTAGCTTACAGTGGGGTTTTTACCTTTTGCTATTTTGTATAAATACTTACTCAGAACCGTTGCAGAATAAGCTATAGCTAAATTTTTGCATCCTAATCCAAAATTTCAAATGTAAAGACAACAGGATTTTTAACATCCTCGAAAAGTGGCGACACATCAACCGACTTAATTCTAAGCTTTATTCCCAATGCTTTTTGTAGTTCATATAAACGCCCACCCGCACATCTTTCAAAATAACCTTCTACATTCGGCGGCGGTGTAGTGTACTTTCCTTCCTTAACCCGTGCATAATATCCATGCCCACATTTGAAGGTTAAGGTTAATGTGTTGTCGTCATTTAACACAGGTTTCCATCTGCCAAATGTTTCTGAAAACAACGCCATCCTTTCGTCGAGAGCCAAGTGGGCGTGTCTGGCAGCGAAGGCTTTGCGTTCTTTGTCAGCACCCGCACCATTGCAACCCCCTTGGGTTTCATACAGTAGAAATCGTTGTTCTTTTGTAAGGTATTTATCAATGGATTGGCAAAACTCATCATCCCATTCGGGTTGAAAGTACTTCATGCCTATTAAATGTGGTCCCCATTCATCCTTATATTTATCTAAGATATTTTCGAAAACATTAAGTGTATCTTCAGAAATTCCACTTTTCTTTTTCTTCATTTCTTTTACCATACTTATCATAATTACCCCTCCATTTTCTCGTTTTCAGCAATCGGAAACCACATCTCCATATATGCCACATCTTCGTAAGGGAAATACATTTCGGGCATATAATTTTGACATATCACTTTATGCTTTTCCAGCCATGCCTTAGCAAAAGCTCCAGCCTTGTAAATCATGTTGGTTACAAGTTCTTCAAAATTATCTGCCTCAAATCCACATACAACATACTCCCCTTCAGGTAATTGCCACATGAAAAAATCGCTGTTGTCGCATACAATGCTCTCATTTTCAGGCGTGGCTTCCGTCCCTGCAAAGTAAGTAAAATAGCCATCGGGTGCATCACCGCCGAAAGACACCCCCATGTTTCTACCACCTGACTTGTCTTTTATATTGGCTTTATGAAAGCGTGTCCAAGTTGCACCAGGTTCATCAACACCTGTAACTTTACCGTCTGGCTGATGCCAGTCCATACGGACATAATCCTGCACCCCAACAAAACAAATCGGCTCAACCAATGTTCTGCGGTTCATTTCCAACACCATGCCATCGCTAATTATCGGCACGCCCTCATCAACCATAATGTATAACAGCATTAAATCGGGCTTGTTAAAGCTATTAAGCATAACAGGATTATCCCGATAGCTAACAGGCGTAAAGCCGTAGGCTTCCTTAAATGCCCTTGTAAATGTTTCGTGACTGCTAAAGCCGTATTCCAGAGCAATATCCAAGATACGCTTATTTTTGTTCTTGACATCCTCGACGGAACAAGCCAAGCGTCGCAACTTGATATATTCCTGCACAGGTTTTTTAACAAGTCGGGTAAAAAGCCTATGGAAATAGAAATATGATAAGTTTGCTATTTCTGCCAGCTCCTCAATGCGTATTTCGTCACAAATATTGTCCTCAATATAATCCACAACCTTTTGAATAGATTCCCATGCGTGCATTGTACACACCTCCTAAAGCCATTATAATATAGCCAGCACATTTTCGCTTGACCGTGGTTGCCCTCTTTTATTTTTGCTTGCTATTAAGAAAATTTTACATTTTTAACAAAAAAGTCGCAAGGAAATTTCCTGCAACTTTTTGACTAACCAATGGGACTTCGTTTAGCCGTAGTAGTATTACTTCCTTTTAAGATTTTCGTTTAATAGGAAACAACAAATCTAACTGGGTATCTTCCATTTTCGCCCCGCCCATCATTAAATTGTAATAATTTAGCACTTCCTCGAAATGTGGCAAACCCTCAGCTTCTTCATATTTTTCGCTGGACCGAACCCAGTCGGCAAGTAATCCCCAATCTTCAAAACTCCAATCCCTAAGCACATGGGCGGCAAACATCCCTCCTTGAAATGTCTTTTTAGTAAGTGGTGGTTTAACCTCCATATCATCGGGAATCGAAACCCATGCTTCATACTCCGTGGCTGGCACTTCGTCAGAAAAAGCAAATCCCATACCTCTAGCATCTGGTTTGATTTTAAGTAAATCATTGTCATACACGAATTTCTCAATCATACCAGTGGCTTCCACCCCTACACCAAACTCTGCCACCCCCGAAAAATAGGCAGATGCCACGGTCATCGGTGGCAAATAAACAATCCTAACATCACTGTCACGCAATTTCCCTAAACTTTCATTTGCTTTGTTCAAATCATCCATAGACTTTTCCTCCTGCAATATGTTTTTGGGGAAGGTTAGACCATCAACTGCGGCAAATACAGAGCTATCACCCAAATAATCAAGCTGTAGGTGTAAATTAGCCTTATCCCGTAATTCATCAACCAGCCGTCTAAGTATAGATTTAACTGTAGACAAAGCTGTGATTTCTTCGTCCAACTGATTGATGTTATCTTCAAAAACCTCAATTACGCCAACGGCATCTTTGTTGCCAAAAATTTCACGTATTTGTTTAACGGGTACACGCAGTTTACGTAAAATTATAATTTGGCGAAGTTTGCGTACGGCATCCTCGTCATAGACCCGATAGGC
This sequence comes from Defluviitaleaceae bacterium, assembly GCA_009780485.1. GTDB lineage: Bacteria > Bacillota > Clostridia > Lachnospirales > WRAX01 > WRAX01. The sequence continues at coordinate 5,459 of WQZZ01000013.1, forward strand.
ATAATTTTCTACACGCCCACTCTTAATCAAACCCATCTGTTCGTAATAACGAAGCATACGGCTAGAAATGCTAAGGTTTTTGGACACCACGCTGATAGTTTGCATTTGCTCACCCACATTCAGCACCTTCCCTTCAATATGATTGTAAACCACGACACCGTGTCCGTGTCAAGAAGAAATTTTACACCTACACAAAAAAGTTGCAAGTGATTTCCTTGCAACTTTTTATTTTTTGCTACTTTTTATCATTATTAGAATTACGGTCAATGCCTTCTTTTAATTTACCCATGATGTCAATGCCAGTCAACGCTTCTACAGTGCTTGGCAGGGTTGCAATGATGTCGGTAACATAACCCGAAACCTTGGATGCACCACCTCCTTGACCACCGCCACCATTGTCGATAACCACGATTTTTTCGGTTTTACCCAGTGGTTCGGCAACATTTTTAGCGATTTCTGGTAGACGCTCAATAATCATTTGGGTTACGGCGGCATCGTTATACTGCTTGAAGGCTTCTGCCTTTTTCATCATGGCTTCGGCTTCAGCAACACCTTGCTCACGGATAATTTCAACTTCTGCCATACCTTCCAAACGCTTGGCTTCCGCACGGGACGCACCTTCTAGGCGGATGGCTTCGCTTCGTGCTTGTGCTGTTGCAACTTCACGATACTTGGCAACATCCGCTTCTTTTTCAAGGCGGTATTTTTCAGCATCCGCTTGCTTAATGATGGTGGCTTCTAGCTCCCGTTCTTTACGCTTGGCTTCCTGCTCTGCAAGTTCGATTTCCTTTCCTTTCTGGATAATTTCAACCTGCATATTGGTTTCCGTAACTTCTTTTTTCACCTTGTTAGATTCGATTTCATAAGCAAGGTCGGCAACCGCCTTGGAGGTTTCCTGTTCTTTACGGAAAGCTTGGACTTTCAGCTCTTTGGTTTTTTGAGCCTCTGCCACTTGGGTTTCCGCAATCAAGCGGGCTTCTTCGCCTAATCTGCTTGCTTCAGCCGTACGTATTTTGGTTTCCTTGGCGGCTTCCGCTTCAGCAATTTGTGCATCACGCTTAACCTCGGAAATACGCTTTTTACCAAGAGCAGACAAATAGCCGTTTTCGTCAGAAATATCACGGATGGTAAAGGTTTTAATTTCCAAGCCCATTTCTGTCAAATCCTGTGCTGCTGTACCTTGCACCTCGCTGGCAAATTTGGTTCTGTCCCTGTAAATTTCTTCTACTGTCAGCATGGAGATGATTTCACGCAACTTACCCTCCAACACATAACGAGAAATCTCCTCGATTACGGTGATTGTGCGGGATTCTGAACCACGGTTAAACTGCTCCATAGCGGCAAGGATGCTTTCTTTATCACTTTTAATTTTGATAACCGCCACACCGTCGGCAGAAATGGCAACACCTTGGCTGGTCATTGCCCCTGCAATACGCACCTCAATTTTCATATTTTCCAATGAAATTTTGTCGGTACGCTCCAAAACTGGGATGACAAAGCCACCACCACCCGAAATTACCCGCTTTCGCATACCTGTTACAATCATCGCCTTGTCTTGTGGCACTTTTTTCCAAAAGGATAGAAAAGTGAATAACACAAGCAAAACCACACCTAAAATGATGCCGATAATGACCAAAGCATCGGTTGTAATCCAATCTGGCATTTTATTACCTCCTCAAATTTTTATTCTATGTTTCTTAAGATTTCACGAAGGGGACAATCGGGACCACAATCCCAAGCGAAGTTGTATACTTGCCCATCCAGCAGACCTAGATTTATGGAAAATCGTACAAAATTGTCTATCAATCTCCAATCAACATAATGCCAAGGTGAGACCTCTACGGTATCGAACAAAAAGTTCCTGGCAATCTCATGTTCTACCAACATCATAACACTTTCAAGGAATTCGTCGCCGAAAAGCGGTCCGCCCGAGAAGCCACTGGGCATTACCCATGGTTCAATTACTGATGTGCCTGTGCCATAAACACCACCGTCAAGTATGCCACTTATATGCTCGACAGAGTGTCGAATAATCTCATGCAAATCTAAGGCGGGTGCAGGAACGTATGTCGCCAAAATCTCCGTGTTAGGCTGACGGTGACTTGTATAATTGTTGTTACCAACGACAATTATAGTTGTGACGGCAGTTAAAGCCACCAAAAGCACCCCGCACAATACAGAAAGTCCAACAACAATAGGCGAAACCCTTTTGCGGGACGGTGCTGGCGGATGGCTTGTGGGAGGCGTTCCATTACTGTTCGCCCCATCCCTTAAATCTTTGAAATCCGTAATACCTCCTCCTTATGATTATATTTTTCCCTTACGTAATAAGTATTTTTTTCGATGTAAACAATTTCCACTTGTGCGTTTCGCTCGATGCCTACACCGCTTTCGCTTTTAGCGGGACCTGACACAATTTTATCATTAACGATATAAGTAATCTTACCAAAACCGCCTTGCACAATGGTTTCCGACACCTTCGCTGTCTTACCAATCATGCTTTGTTTTTCATGGGTGTTGGTGTTTTGACGTCGTTTTAATGGCAACAGGATAAAACGTAAAATCACATAGGTCAATCCAAGCCCACCAAGACCGCCGATGCCAGATGCTCCCCACGCTCCGAAAATCGGGTTAAAAATCAGCCCAAGCCCACCGAAAGCCGTGAGGAAAAGTGCAATGAATATAGGCTTGAAAGGGCTTATAGCACCAGCGTCAAAGTCCATACCACTTGCCCCAAAAACTTGCCCCAAAATGACGCTAAGCACCACAAAGCCAGCTCCCACACCAAAAAATATAAAGAAAATGGTATCCATAAAATCACCTCATTATAATTTTACCATTAGAATGTTGACCTTGCAAGCCAAAAGTGGTATTATTATAGGAATATTTTTTAGAGGTTGAGTAATGGAGTATCTTGGCGAAAGTGTTTACAAAATAAAACAGCCTGACCAAAGGCTCATTAATGCACTTAAGGCTATAAGTTGGCTTCTATGGGGCATTGGATTTTGTCTATTAATTTGGCATTTCATTAATCCCAACACTTGGAATATGGTTGTGGTTATAATCACTCAAGCACTTGCCCCTTTCTTTCATCGCCATTACTACAAAGGTAATATTTACAAGTACGGAGTTTGTGTGCAAATTGGTGCATGGTATAAAGACTTTGCGTTTTGGGACATAGACAGCATAGATGCCAATGACCGCAAAATATTGATGAGATTAAAAAATGGTAAGTGCATCCGTATTTATGCCCGAAGCATAGTTGAGTACGACCAGTTTTCTGAAATGCTATTAGGCACGTTTAAGCAACATCAACAAAACAAAAGGGGATGACCAGCAGTGAGAGACCACAGCTTATTAACAGATTTTTACCAACTAACAATGATGCAGGCACGTTTTAAGGCGGTGGATGCTGGGTGTAAAGCGGTTTTTGATATGTTTATCCGTGAAAACCCCGGGGATAATGGGTTTTCGGTGTTTGCGGGCTTGGAGCAATTTGTAGAATACATTGAAAACTTACATTTTGATGGCACAGACATTGACTATCTTAGGGGTTTGGGGCATTTTGACCCTAGCTTTTTGGAGTATTTGCGGGAATTTCGCTTCACAGGTGATATTTACGCCATGGCAGAAGGTTCGGTATTTTTTCCGACCGAGCCTGTGGTTGTGGTAAAGGCTCCGCTACTACAAGCAAATTTTATAGAAACTGCAATGCTGAATATTTTGAACCATCAAAGCCTTATTGCCACCAAGGCGGCAAGGGTTTGTTATGCCACAAATGGTGACGATGTGTTGGAATTTGGGCTACGCAGGGCGCAAGGGGCAGATGCGGGCGTTTTAGGGGCAAGGGCGGCAATTATAGGCGGATGCGCCGCCACGTCCAATGTTTTGGCAGGCAAAATGTTTGACCTACCCTTGCGAGGCACTCATTCCCATTCTTGGGTAATGTCATTCGACTGTGAATTGACAGCATTTCGCCAATACGCCACCGCCTTCCCTGACAAATGTATACTTTTAGTTGACACATATGATACACTAAATTCAGGTGTGCCAAACGCAATTAAAGTGTTTGACGAAATGGTGGCAAAGGGTGTAAAACTACAAAATTACGGCATACGCTTGGATTCTGGTGATTTGGCATATCTGTCCAAAATGGCACGGCAAATGCTGGATGATGCAGGTTACAAAGGCGCCAGAATAAGTGCGTCCAGCGACCTTGACGAGGATTTAATCCAGTCCTTAAAACTGCAAGGTGCAAAAATTGATGTTTGGGGGGTCGGCACAAGATTAATCACATCCATGCAAGCCCCAGCCATGGGTGGGGTTTATAAGCTAGCAGCAGTTGAACGGGGTGGCAAAGTCATACCAAAAATAAAACTGTCAGAAAACCCAGTGAAAGTCACCACACCTGGCGAAAAAAAGGTCTATCGGATTTATGATGCCAAACAGAATAAAATCAAAGCCGATTTAATTATGTTGGCAAACGAAACTCTAAGAACAGACAAAAACCTAACCCTTTTTGACCCCCAAGCCCCATGGAAGAAAATGCACCTAAAAGCGGGGTCATTCTATGCGAAAGAATTGTTACAACCAATTTTCAAAGATGGTAAGAAGGTATATAAATCTCCAACGGTGCTGGAAATTAGGGACTTCTGCCGAAAAGAACAGGCAACACTATGGGACGAGCATCGCCGCTTGGTAAATCCCCATCAAGTTCCTGTTGATTTGTCGCAAAAGTTATACGACTTAAAACAAAAGATGCTCCATGATTCTCGTAAAGAGATAGGTGAAATTACGTCATCGTGGTTATAAAGTTAGGAGGAAAATAAATGGATAAAAGCAAACCGCAAGTAGTTGTTCCAGATGAACTATTGTTAGTTTTGGATAACGAGGTGGAAGCAAGAGAGTTTTTTGAAAGTCTCACCGATGGTTATAAGCGTGGTTACTGCGATTGGGTTGGTGGTGCTAAACAGCAAGCAACCCGTGAAACAAGGGCGAGCAAAGCTTTGGTTATGCTTAAAAACAAACAAAAGACATTAAAGACTTAGATGAGGTGAAGGATGGACGAAAAGATTTTGGAGTTAAAAAAAATAATTGGAGATAGCCTAAATATCGTATTTTTTGGCGGTGCGGGCGTGTCCACAGAAAGTAATATCCCTGACTTTCGCTCTCGCAAAGGGATTTACAGTGGTGAGGGCGAGGAGGGGCTAACCCCCGAGGAATTGATAAGCTATCCTACATTACGTCGCAAGCCAGAGCTATTTTTTCGTTTTTACAAAGATGCAGTTGTTTATCCAGATGCCAGACCCAACGACGCCCACAAAACCCTAGCAGAAATGGAAGCTGACGGCAAATTATCTTGTGTTGTCACCCAGAATATTGACGGTCTACATCAGGCGGCAGGTAGTAAAAATGTTGCTGAGCTACACGGCTCTAACGCACATCATTATTGTCAAAAATGTAAAAAAAGTTATGTTTTAGACTACATACTTGACACTGACAATTGTGATGGTGTTATCCCTAAATGCCCTTGCAGTGGCATTGTGCGTCCAAAAGTAGTCCTTTTTGGCGAACGGTTAGACGAGAATGTTATCAACCACGCCATAAACGCCATTAGGTCGGCGGATTGTATAATTGTTGGAGGAACTTCTCTTGCCGTTTACCCCGCCGCTGGGCTTCTAAGTTATATGAGCCATGATTGCAAACTGGTGGTAATCAACCGAGATGCGACCCCTGTGGACGACGAGGCTGATTTGGTAATCCAAGACAGCATCGGGGAAGTTTTGCGTTTGGCTTATACTTAAAATTTGTGGTTGACAAGCCGTATAACTTTAGTTATACTGGGTAAGTATTAAAATTTTAGGAGATGTGAAAATGAGGTTTTTTAACATTTACGGTGAAGATGCCGTACAACTTGGTGGTGCGCAAGCACAAACCCAAGTAGCAGGTGATGCTGGTACTGCCGAGCCAGCAGGTGGCGGGCTTTTTGGTGGCGGTCCAATGATGTTGATTATTTGGGGCGTTGTTATTGTTGGTATGTGGTTTTTACTTATACGCCCACAGCGTAAGCGTGAAAAAGAAGTGCGTGAAATGCAATCTTCCCTTAAAGTTGGTGATAACATTGTAACAACCAGCGGTTTTTTTGGTAAAATCGTGGGCAGTGGTGCTGATGCCTTCCTTATTGAGTTTGGTGAAAACAAAAGCTTGAGAGTTTGGGTGCGTAAAGGTGATATTGCAGGAAACAAAACCCCAACCACTACGCCAGACCGTGGCGAAACCCCTGCTGTTGAGGACAAGAAAAAGGACAAAGAAGACAAGAAAGATAACAACAAAGATGAAAAATAAAAAATGCGGGTTGGATGTCCAGCCCGCATTTTTGTTAGGTCTCCACAGAAATTAGATTTTGCACTGCTTTTTGCACCACAAAATCCCTCGAACATTTACGATTTTGTGTCGCAAAAACCGTAAAATTTAATTTCCGTGGAGGTCTAATGGTCTAAAACACTTTAGCTTTCAAGCTAAAGGACATGGGAAACAATCCCTCATTAAAACCATAATTGTAAAGCCCATCCCCGACACTTCCGCAACCCTGTAATCCAAAGAAATTTTCTCTAAATTCATTGAAAAATTCTATATGAAAGCCAGCGGATGTAAGTGCATTAAAAATATCCGAAATGGTGTGTACCCAAAAATGCGTTTCTACACCACTTTTGGTTTCAGAAGCATAGCCACCTATGGTATAATCCACACTAGGCTGTTTGCCGAAATACGGATAATCAATCTTCAAAACATTTTCCGCAATCTGCTCCCAGTTCAGTGTCATAAAAAACGGATGGCTTTCAAATATATAGAAATATCCGTCGTCTTTCAAAAGATGGCGTATGGTTTTGCCCCACTTAGAAAGGTCGGGAAGCCATCCAATTGCTCCTTCGGACACAAAAACCACGTCGTATTTTTCGTTATGCTTCTCCATAAACTCCATAATATCAGACTCGATGAAGCTGACATTTGTAACACCCAAATCATCAGCAAGCTTTTGGGCATATTTAACATTATCTGTAGCCAAGTCAACACCAACGACACTTTCCGCCATTTTCGCAAGCAAAATTGTGTCTGCCCCTGTGTTGCATTGCAAATGAATTACCTTTTTGCCACTTAAATCACCAATTTCTTGCTGAATGTATTTGTTTAGCTGGTGGCTTCCATCCTCCAGCTTCTTCTTAAAATGCAAATAATGGTCGTGGGAAAGCTGCTCCCATGCGTGTTTATTTGATTGTATCTCTTTCATTTCAAAGTTCTCCCTTTAGTAGACCTCCACGGAAATCAATCCGCAAGACCATTCTCGTGATTCACAATACCACAAATTAAACCAATGTCAAATGGTAGATTTTGTAAAGGGTTAATTTCCGTGGAGGTTGTTGTATCTATTCAAGTGTTTCAAATGACTCAGAAATTAAGTCAAAAGGCCATACTTCATTATTGCTGATAGCAGATATGGTAGTACCTGTTTTTGGGTGGTAAGCGGTGGCAAGTCGCACGCCACTGTCAAAGCCCATGCCGTAATGTAACACTTTGCCATCTACATCCACACGGAAAACCCCAAGACCATAACTTTCCCCATCTTCTTCATCAATTGTCACATGAGCCTTTAGGAAGTTTTCGGTCATATCTGCTGACAGGATTTTGTGGTTGAAAATACCACGCCACAACCTATCCAAATCCGCAACGGTTGTGAAAATTCCACCGTCAGAACCGCCAATAATTGGCATAATGTCAGTGTTTGGGGTAAACTCTCCTTCATCGTCCACCATGTAGCTAATTGCGGTGTTTTCTGGCAGAGCGTCCATTCTGTAAAAACCAGTGTGGGTCATACCCAGTGTTTCGATGATATGTTTCTGCACATAATCTTGATAACTAATGCCACCTATAGCTTCTACCGCCAAACCAAGCAGTATAAATCCAGAATTGGAATACCCATAACGCTCACCAGGTGCAAATTTAGGTGGTAATGGTGTGGTCATCGGAAGATAATAATCAAGATTTGTCCACAGATGTACAGGAAACTTTTCACGCAACTTTTCCATCTCTGCATCAAAGTCGTCCCAGTCTTCATCCACATAATCCCCAATACCAGAGGTATGGGTCAACAAATGACGAATTGTTACGGTTTTATCAACCTGACCCAAATCCTTCCCAAGCACATCCCAAATCTTATCATCCAACGACAACTTGCCCTCGTCAATAAGTTTGCAAACGGACAGCCCCGTAAACAATTTCGTGCCAGAAGCCACACCAAAGGCGGTATTCATTTGGTTTTCAATCTCTTTCGTGCGGTCACGGTAGCCTAAGGCACGCTCATAAATAATTCCATCAGCATTTGCCACGGAAAACACACCCCAAAAGCCATCACCATCGTCAACCAACCATTCTTCAAATATTTTACTAATTTTTTGTTTCATAACAAAACACGCTCCTTCAAGATAAATAGGTTAATGCTTGTCATAAGTATGTCCAGTGAAGAAACGTACCGCTACGTTCTCGTCTCCACGCCAGCCGACAAGAAAAAGCCAGCAAGTATTGGACACCTCCCGAATTATACCATGTGGGTTGGTGCTTGTCAAGAATTAAAAAAACGCAGTGCATTAAAATCCCCCTGCGTTTTCTTTGGTTTGCGTTCTAGCGTCTTTCCACCACGAACTTGATGGATGTTTTAGAGTCCCCGTCAATCTCCAATTGGGCGAAGGCAGGAACGGTTACAAGGTCGATGCCATTAGGGGCAACATAGCCCCTTGCAATCGCAATGGATTTAACCGCTTGGTTTACAGCAGCAGCTCCGATTGTTACAACTTCAACGGGTTCGCCAGTGCGCACCACAGCGGCAATAGCACCCGCAACGGACTTAGGAACCGAGTTTGCTGAGACTTTGAGAGTTTCCATAAAATTTCCTCCTTGGGGTATAAGTATAAGCCGTACGCCCATATTATAACATATTACACCAAGCTTGTAAAGGGGGAATTTTGTGGTTCGTCCAAAAATTTTGAAGAATGGTGACGCTGTGGCATTGGTTGCACTCGCATCACCGCCAGAAATGCCACATTTAGTTGATTTTGCTGTAGATTTTATTAAGTCTTTGGGGCTTGTTCCTAAACTTGGGGATAGCTGTCGTGCTGTTTATGGTTACTTAGCTGGTGATGACGAATTAAGGGCAAATGACATTAACTGGGCGTTTGAAGACAAGGAGATTGCAGGGATTTTTTCCCTACGTGGTGGTTACGGTATCCAAAGAATTTTGGATAAGGTAAATTATGTGGTAGCAAAGGCAAACCCAAAGCCCTTTTTTGGCTACAGCGATGTGACGGCTCTGCACACAGTATTTAACCAAAGGTGTCAGTTTATTACATATCATACGCCAATGCTTGCCACACCAGGTTTTGTAAGGGCAGACGGTTATACTTTAGACAAATTTGCAAAATTAATTTTTTCAGAAGGACCACAGGTGCTTAACAACCCTTATGGTCATGAATGGGAATTTTTAGTAGAAGGTTCTGCAATTGGGCGTTTGTGTGGTGGCAACCTTGCAATCATCGCCTCATCTTTAGGAACGGATTTTGAAATTGATACCCACGGCAAAATCCTGTTTATCGAGGAAGTGGAAGAAGAACCCTATAAAATCGACCGAATGTTAAACCAACTACGGTTAGCTGGCAAATTCAACGACTGTGCTGGGGTCATTTTCGGGGATTTTGCAGACTGCCTCCCTAAAGACCCAGAGCGTAGTTTGACAATCCCCGAAATCATTGAAAATTTGAGATTGCCTGTACCTGTGTTGAATAATTTCCGCTGCGGTCATTGCTATCCGACCGCTTCATTGCCAATGGGGGCATTTTTGCGAATGAACTCCCACGCAAATATACTGGAGGTATTAGAATGATGGCGGTTGTACGTTCGTCAATTGCACCTGTTTACGGCGAGGCACGGACAGCATCAGAGAGGGTAGACGAAATTTTATATGGTTGGCAAGTGGATGTTTTAAGTAGATGCGGGGAGTTTTGCCACATATCCACCGACTACGGTTATCAAGGCTATGTGCTGGCAATAGATTTGGAGCTTGCTCCCCTACCCCTTCCTAACGGACAATTACAAATTGGACGTGACTTCGTGGATGTGCTATCATCCCCTCATGTGCGCGGGGACGTGGTTGCAACTCTCCCACGTGGCGGGTTTGTGACCTTGGCTGGCGAGATTGGGGATTATACACCAGTTAAAATGGTTGGTGGCAGGATATGTTATGTCCGTGGGGACGCTTTGGAGGAGCAAACCCTGCAAGCTATTGACGAAACCAAATTAAGACAAGGTCTAGCGGCGGCGGCTGAGTTATACCTTGGCACACAATATCGATGGGGGGGCAAAACTCATCTAGGAATTGATTGTAGTGGTCTGACTTTCATGGCGTACCGCCTAAACGGCATCACCATTTGGCGGGATGCACACCACAAAGAAGGGTATCCTTTACGTAAAATTCCGCCAGCGGTGGCAGAGGTTGGAGATTTGATTTATTTTCCCAGTCATGTAGCGATGGTGTTGGAAGGTGGTAATATAATCCATTCGTCCCATGGCAACAATGGCGTAAAAGTGCAGAAATTAGCCAAGCATCCACAAGAAATACTTTATGCTTGCACTATTTTTTGACATAATTCATCAATATTCTACAATTTCATATTTACTTTTAACTCCTTGTATGATATTATAACTATACAAGGAGGTGATTAAATGAGTGATTTCGACAACAACGAGCAAGGGCATTGTTATAGGGCTTTTGGAGGCAATCTACAAGATATACGAAAGAAGAAAGGTTTTACCGCAAGAGATTTTGCAAGATTTATCGGGAAGACCCCTTCATATGTGGGTCAATTGGAAAGTGGAGAGCGAAAGCCAAGCCTAGAAACTTTAATGGAAATTTGCGGGTTCTTTGGCAAAACTCCCGATTTTATGTTGGCTAAGCCCAAAATTGGGTCTACACTTTCTTTCAGAGAACCCGACAAACCCTCTGATGAAGAAGCTGAAAGACAAAAGGAGCAGCGTGAAATGGTTTTGAATATGTTGGACACCTTCGAGCCCACGGAGCTTAACCATCTTATCAATATAATAAAGAGTTTTAAGGAATTTACTTACATCAACAAAGAAAAATAGAAATTAAAAAACTCCACCCTCAGCATTGGGGTGGAGTTTTGTTTTTTATGTATTATCCAAGTCCAAAACTGACACGCAAAGCCCTGTCCACACGGGACATAAAATTCTCGTCCAGATGACAAATTTTTTCTCGCAGTCGTTTCTTATCCACGGTACGCACCTGCTCTGCCAGCACCACAGAATCTTTTACCAAAGTGTATTTTGTGCAGTCTATTTCAATATGAGTGGGCAGCTTTGCTTTATTAATCTGACTGGTTATGGCAGCACAAATTATGGTTGGGCTGTATTTGTTGCCGATGTCATTTTGGACAATCAATACAGGACGCAAGCCCCCTTGCTCCGACCCAAGCACAGGGTCTAAATCGGCATAAAACACATCTCCCCGCTTAAATTGCATATAGTTTCACTCTCCACATAATCGCTGTTTACTTTATTATTATCTCAGCGATGGGATGTTATACCTAATATATGCAATAAATGTAATTATTTTACAACTATTCATCTTCTTCATCAGGACTGGTGTCAGAACCTACTTGAAATAAGTCGTCGGGAAGTTGCGGGTTGTGCTCAAATGTGTTGTAAACCACAATAATACGCTCCGCCCCTGATTGGTCAAAAATTACCATGCGAAGGGGGTTTAGCCTGTCATTACACATCCACAAGCGCGCGGTGGAGATATATGGATGCTCGCCAGGGATTGTGGTTTCCAATACCGTTGTTAGGGACTCATCCATGGTGGAAGCTGTCACTGTCACCTCGTTGCTAGTAATGAAGTTACGCACAAATGATGTCAGCAGAATTTCTAGCCTTTCAGGGGCTTCTTCATTGGTTTGCGACACAGTCCCGCCAACATTCGGGTTAAACTGGGAAATGGTTGCGCCATCAAAAATGGTGGTGTTGCCCGCAACATTTTCTGGGGATGTCACTTCTATGCGGTATTGTCCAGTTGCAAGGGCGTGTTGGGTGGTTTCATACACATGGGTGTTGTTATTAGAAACATATGTCACCGTTGCCTGTGCAGAAAACCCCTCCATGGACACCAAACGCCTGTGTACCCTCTCGTAAACATTGCCGTCTACCATTTCTGCAACCGCCCCGCAAGCCACTAAAAACAACAACCCTAAGGTCAGTCCTGCCAAAATAAACCTTTTCATACAATCCTCCAAAGATTTTCCGTTATTCACGGTCGCTTTGTCCAATTATACGAGCTGTTGTTTGTAATTATGCAAGCCTAGAAAGGTCTTTTCTTAAAATATCCCCTCTCCCGCTACGATTTATAGGGGTGGTTGCCCTTACCTACGTATTTCTTGACAACCATCTTACTCATATGGTAAAAGACCACAGCAGAAATATGTGGTCGGGTTTTTGGTAACTTGAAAAATATCTTTGCAGATTGACGAAGACGTTTTTCAAACTTGGCTTGTTTTGTGGTTGGTATTTTGTCCCATTTAGTGGTAAACATATTAAAGATTTTTTCTTGGGATGATACAGTGAGAACCAAGCTAGTCATAGCACAAGCCCCGTAATGAGGTGTGGCGAAATATGTATTACCCTTACGGGGACTTCCATAAAAAACAGTTATTTTCACGCAAAGCCCTCTGGCACAATCAGCGGGATTTTTTTATGAATGTTGCTGATTGTCACAGGCAATTTTGGACCATATTCCCCGTCAATGTCACAGGTGTCATAGTTTGGATTAGGGGACAGCAATTCTACTTGCACAAAATTGTCTTGAAAGTGTAGAATATTGGGGTCACCCAAAAAATCTTGACGTAAAATTTTAATAAACAACCTGCCCAAATCCACAATATTACAGGCTTTAATGGCAACAAAATCAAGTAAACCATCAGAAATTGATGCGGTTGGGGCAAGCTTAGGGAAACCGCCAGTACCCGCTGTGTTAAGGGCTAAAAACAAGAAAATATCTAATTCTTGCACAGATTTTGAATTAGTGATGCGTACCGACATTGGATGAAAGCTAGGTATTTCTTCCAAACCTTTAACATAATACGCCATCTTTCCCAAGGTTGTTTTCATGTTTTCGTTGACTTTTTGGGAAACGTGGGTAAAAAGTCCTGCCCCACACACATTGACAAAATACTTGTCATTGGCTTGCCCAATATCTGCCAAAATAACATTTCCACTACTTACCGCATCGGCAAAACCCTGCGCCCCAATATTCATGCCAATAAATCTAGCAAAATCGTTGGCTGTTCCGCTTGGGATGATTGCGAGAGGCAACAAAACATCACGGGCAACCATTTGGTTGATGACGGAATTGACCGTACCATCTCCACCTGCCACGGCTACGGCATCAAAATTGCGGATTTGTGCCACAAAACCACCCAAATCCAAACTGCCATCTAGGCGGAAGGGCTGTAGCAAAAACCCAGCCGCCTGCAAAGCTGCCGTGTATACATCCAGCTCCCCCTTAAAAGTGCGGTCGCCAGAAAATGGATTGTAAATCAATGCCAGTTTTTTCATTTACTACTCCTTATTATTTTCCTTCTCAACAACAGGGTTTGAAAAGTCACTAACAACCAGTTTACGCTTCATAGCAAGCTCGTAAACTTCCAATAGCAAAGTGAAGAAATATACGATAATAATTCCTGTTACTAGTTCCTCGAAGAAGCGGGGTATCCAGAAGTATATAAACCCTGCCGCACGAGTGGCTGGTCCAATTACCGTAAACACAAGGATAACAGTGTTTATAGAGTTAAAAAGTAACCCAGGTAACAAAATCGCCACAACCATTTTGATGAAACGCCCATAAAATTTGCGGTTGCCACTTTTTTTGGTAACAAGATGGATTATTAGCTGGGGTATAAGCCCGATAAGCCCTGCACCCATGAAGCCAAAGCCAGTGATGTAGGGCATGATGAACACATTATTGGCGTTTGGAAGATGTTCAGGCGACCAGAAAATTGCCCATGCACTTTCTGGGAATACGTTGAAAGAAATTACATTGGCAACCCCTAGCACAAAAAGCAAGCCAAAAGTTACTGTATAAGCAATAGAGAATACTTTTGGTGCAATATTACGTATTTTTAGCCACAGCCAGCCTATTGTGAAACCACGCATAAAAGCTACAACCGTGATTGGCCACAAATATGCACCAAGAGGACGCAGAAAGTGATTTAGCAGGTCAGCGGCGGCTCTTTGAACGCCACCAAAGAATGGTCCAAACAAAATTGCAACCACATTATGAAAAATACCCGCAAAGCTGATGCGAAGCATAGGTACTCCGCCTATTGGGACAACGATGGAGGTTGTAAGGCTGATAATTAAAGCAAAAGCCAGCATTATACCGATTATTACCGTACGTTGGGTGCTAGTATAGTTTGGGATTACATTTTCAATTGGGGGCATTTCCTTGTTAGCCAAAATGCCGAGAAAAATTGCAAAAAGCAGAGCGACATAAGATATTACCAAAGGCCAGAAAAGCACCGCCGTTCCTGTATTACCGTGAAAGTCCGCACCAAAAGCCACGTTAAACACAGTCACCGACAAAACGCCGATAACTGCTGGTATCATCAGCTTTTTGAAGGGTAGATTTGTAAAAAGCAAAGCCAGCAACACCACAGGGGCGATGATTAATAAAAACACCAAGGGTTGTGCAGTATCAAAGGGGAAATGTGCTGACGTAGCAATTTGCCAAGGTGATAAGCCTTGGTCATAAATCTGCACAGAAGCAATTATTTCCTCGGTAATTTGCGTTCCGCTGTGGGTTATTTGGGTGCGGATGTCCAAAAGACCCATGGTGGGCAAGTTGTCCTCATCATTAGGGCTGGCATTTAGCACATTTTGTGCTACGTTTTGGTTAATGTACAAGGTCTGCCCATCTACAACAACAGTTGCTTCATGGGTGGTTACAAGTGGCACAAAAAAGCTCGCCACAATCAACAGGGTTAAAATAGCTATTGCTATTTTAATGGTTTTGGTTTTCATACAAAAAGCCTCCTTTGTAATTTGCCACAAAGGAAGCTTGTAAAATCATACCTTGGTGGCAGCGGATGCGAAAATGTATCGCACAGGCAAATTTCTCGCCCACTTCGTTCGTTGGCAACCTCCCATCCAACGACACTTAACGCACATTTTCTACTCTGACACACAAATACTAACACAACTCACTGGCTCTGTCAAGAAAAATTTTAGGGTTTTATCCTTATATTCCAACCTCTGTCATTGCAATACATCTAAAAAAGTGCATTAAAGATATTTGCCCCAAATCCAAACAATCCGTCACCCGCAATAAGACCAGGCGCACGCACCGTCATAAACTTTGTTCCAATTATCAACCTTAGCACTATGGAAGCCAAAACCATAATACCAAAAAGAGGGTTGTTGATTAAAAGTCCTGTGGCAATCATCAGTCCCACACTTTTATTGCCGAAGACAACTTGCAACAATGCCCCAGGAATTGCCCACAATGCCAGTTGACCGAGAACGGCTGGGTCTGCAGGGGTTTCCACGGCGGCGGCATAAAATGCACTCATTGGCGGGGTTACATTGTTTTGCAACAATATCATACCAAAAATAATTGCCATACCAGCCCCAATTACCGCACCAATTTGTTTTAATACCACCTGTTGTCGCCTTCCACGCTTTTCATGGTCGGGATTTTCACCTTTGCCACGGATAAGCCAACCAGCCTTTAGACCAATGCCTGTATCTGCCAAAGGCATACCAATTGCACCGATATATCCAACCAAAACTGCCAATGACACTGGTGGGAAGCCCATGAAAATCCCTAGGGTTAGGCAGGTTGCCACCACACCAAAAGCAGGTGCCCAGCCAGAGTGCATGGAGGCTGTGCCAACCAAAATCATCACTAACAACGCAGAAAAGCCTGAAAACACTAGCCATAAAAGGGATTGACCCAAATTCATATCAGTAAAAATCCCAGATATGAAGGCGATTACCAAGGCACCCAACACAAAAATGCCACCGCCACCCGCTAATACCTTTTTGGTTATCCCATCACCAACAGAATAGTCTATTTCATCATCTTTTTTCTTGTTTTTCTTAAAAATGGCAAGGATAATTTGCACCAAAGCAACCACCCCCGCACCCATCATCATCCCTTGGGCTATATTAGAATCACGTATTTCAAACCCAGCAAAAAACAGGGCTGAATATCCGTTTAATATCATGCCAATAGCAAGCGCCCCCATAGAAAACATATTCGCTATAAAAGCAACACCCATGCCAGCCGCAGGGATACCAAAGAAGCTTGCAACGGCTCCCACAACCAGACCCTGCACCAACTGCCAAGCTTTTTTACCACCCCCGTCACCCGCTTCTAGCATTGTGGCAACCGCCTGCCCCATTGGCCAGCCACCACGTGCAGGGAATATCTTAGAATCAAAAAGCTTACCCATAATAAAAATAGAAATCATACTGCCAGCAAGGGCAGCTATGGTGGAAGGCATAATAAGGTCGCTTCTTCCCATAATAAATACGGTGGCAATGGCGATAAAACCGCAATTTGCAGCCACAAATCCTGCCGAAGATGCCATGGACAACACATTGTTTTGACGTTCTGTATTGCGGAATTTTTGGGTAGCCATTAGGGGTATGCGTGCCACAATCATCACCAACACCGCCCCAATTAGGGATGTGTTAGGGGCTGTACCAAAATTGCCCATTATCTGCATACAAATGGCAGCGGACAAAATGGAAAGCCCAATCCCCAATACTAACGTACCAACTTCCTTTAAGGAAACCCGCTCTTTACTTGTTTCAATCTCTTTCTGCTCCATAGTTGAACATCCTTTCAACCTTTAGGTTAAATTTTTTTGTTCTATTCCAAAATATGCTCAAAGCCTTGCTCAAAAATATCACGAACATGACAGTCTACTAACGAATAATACACCGTCCTGCCAACTTTATTGGGTTTTACCAGATTAGCAGTCCGCAAGGACTTTAACTGATGGGATATTGCAGACTTTGTCATATCCAGCAATACAGCCAAATCGCAAACACACATTTCTTCTTTGGACAAAGCCCACAATATGCGTATCCTTGTGCCATCCGCAAACATCTTGTATAAATTTGTTAAATCCCGAAAGTTTTCTTGCGGGGGCATGGTTTGTCGTACCCGTTCAACCACTTCTTCATGTATGGCATCACAATCACAAACAAGGGTTGTCTTTTCCATTATACACCTCCATAATAGTTGAGTGTTCATTCAATTATTATATACCGACCCAATCTTTTTGTCAACAATAATTTTATAATGTCAAGAAATAAAAAAATAATGCAAGCACTTGAATTTCAAGATAAAAAAATCCATCCTAATATGGATGGATTTGATATAAGCACGAGACCTAATTTGAACCGTAGACCCTCGCCTTGGCAAAGCAATGTCTTGTGCTTTTTACAACAAACATCAAATGTCGAAAATCAAAGCTTTCAAAGCTAACGCATGGGTGAAATAGCAGAGATTCACTTTTATTTGATTACAATATAATTATACCACGAAGATTGAATTTGTCAAGAGTTTTGATGATACCCCTCTTTTTTATTATATAACGTCTAAACCTCTGTAAAACCTTGCCCCTGTCAGAAATGACAGGGGGATCTTTGTTGCTTCGCTACCAAAATTGATAGTGAAAAGCCAATCATAAACGACTCTACTGTATCGTCATTGTGAGGGAAGCAAGTGGAAATAATCTAGAATCATGATATCGTAATTACTTCCGATGAAGCAGTGGTTGCGAGATTCATGATAAACATTACACGGACAATCCTCTCTCCTCCTTTTTTGACTTTAAATTATATTTTTAGTCAAGCGAAAGATGTTATGGGTAGTTCCTCAGATTTTAAGGCGTAACTATTTTTGGGTTGTAGGGTTCGAATCCCCATACGTCCTTCGTGTGCTCACCTGGCGCATAGATTTTTCATAATGAGATATCATCTATGAAACTTACAAATGAAAGGAATCACCTCAAAGGAAGACCTCGGGAATATACAAATTCTTGGGGCATCAGACACGGTATTTACAGGGTGTCTTTCTTGCCATATGGTAAGAAATTCGTAGAATCATCCTAATCTTAGTGCAAACACTAGTTTAACGCATTAAGATTAGCCTTACAAATTCAGTCTTGTCGAAGCATGGGGAGCGTGATATAATATTCTTTCGTTTCTGAATAAAAAATACGCAGGATGTCATTATGAAGAAAGAGAAGGAAACTATAGAAAATTTCATGAATGTAGATAAACCTAAAACAAAACCAGAACCAAAAGGTAACCAAGAAGCTTTCATTCAAGGTGATGTTGGGCTGTCAATTTTCTTGTCCATGCAAAGGAAAAAACGCCGCTCGTGACCGCAACATGGAAGAATACAACGAAATTCAAGGTATTTTAGATAAAATAAAAGTGTGGGTACTGGTGGTATTAGTTCCGAAGATATGGCTAAGATAGCAGAAAAACTTTAGAGGGCTGGACGCTCGATGGTGGCGAAGTGGTTTTCAACAAGGACGAGAACCACATACAAATCCTTTTTGATGATAAACCCAGCGAAGGTATTAGGGCAGAGCTAAAAAAGAATGCCTTCAAGTGGTCTCCCAAGTAGGGAGCTTGGCAACGTCAGCTAACCTATAATGCCATTTATGGTGTATAAAATCTATTACAAAATCAGAACAATGTGATAAAACCACCCTTCCCTACCACAGGTCAAATGGTCGCTATGGAGTGTCATAAGAAAATAGGTCACTCAAGTAATATTTTAGCTAGGTGACCTCCAAATGTCAATGGGGGGATTTATCATATGATATTACAAAGTATCGAAAAGCTTATATATCAAGAACTACAGGTCTTATTTACTACTGCTATTGTTGACGAAATGTCGGGTGATGATAATGGGTATAGTAAAAAATTAGAGAAAGTTGGGTTGACTGCCAAGGTTCTAGGGATTGAAACCAAGATTATTGCTACCACCTTAGATTTAGTGGACAATGATAATGAGATTAACCGATTATTCTTTATTCGTAACAGTAGTGATGCTAGTTTTATCTTTTCGGTCTGTCACTTTACCCGAAATCACAAATTTTTTTGTGATTTCGGGTAAAGTGTCTATTCATTAAATTTCCTTGAATATTTTAATGCCCTCAATGAAAAATAAGTTCATCATCAAATTTATATGTACAACTACAAGGAGGAGATTTTATGAAAAAGAAAATTGTGACGGCAGGTCTTTGCATTTTAGCTATGGGGTTCATCTTTGCCAACGGGACACTCAGATTACAGGCTGCCGAAAGTACTGAAATTTCAGCCCGTTATAATCAAGGTGGTAATCAAGTTACCAACCAGGGTAGCGGTCATGGCAGTCAATACGGTGACCGAGGCGGCAATACAAGTAACAGTGGCATCCATAATTACAGCGGTACCGAATACATGCCAGGCATAAATGAACAAATTGATAAAATTCTAGCAAACCAGCCAGCAATCCATCTTGACCCTAATGCTTATATTGTACAACATGGTGAATCTCTCTGGTTGGTAATGGGTAACATACGTGCAAAATTGGACATTCTCATTTATGTAGATGGCAAACATATGAGCCAGCAACAGCATCATAATGTGGATAGGGGTAATGCCTTGCCGATTTATAGATAAGTAGTTTATAAAAGGTTGTGGTTTTTTTGACCATAGCCTTTTGTTGTTAATTGCATATGACTAAAAGGTGAGTAGTAAGTATTATAAAAATACGATAAAATCCATACAGCCTAAGTTCGCAAGGGCTATATGGATTTTATCATTTAGACAATCACATCTGGATATTCATAAGAAACGATTCCAAGTGAGGTGCGAGACTCAAAAGGGCATAATTAGCCAATATCAGTGTTTCTCGAGCATCATTTAACTCCTTTACATCTTTGAATACTTTGCGTACGCTTTCCCAAATGCTTTTCAGATTATCAGCGGCATTTAGTTTGCGGTCGTCCGCATCTACAGTATTGGAGTTTTCGTTTATATACTCTATTTCGTTTATGAGACCCCTCATTTCTTTTAGGCATTCCATCTCTTCGGGCGTATATGGCGTTTCAGAGTCACCTTTATACTGCGAATTAATTTTGGTAACTATATATAACTTTACACTAAAAGTCAGAATATGTCTTGAATTAGACATATTCTGACTTTTATTCCTTTTCGTAATAGTTTAATGCCGTTTCTAAGTTTTTATTGAACTCTGATATTTGAGTTTCTGTTTCTGGGAGATCTACCGTATGACCTTTATCATCAAAAACAAAGGGTAATTCCATTTGACCCATTTTTCTCCATTGCATTTTTTCAAACTGTACCCACATATGTTGCATACTATCAGACAAAAGAAACAGGGTGATTATTTGGTTGATTTGTGCTGTTAAATGAGGGTGTCCTATATCATCTGTTAGCAATTGGTGCAATTTATGCGTTCTGTTCCCGCTTGGTGTTTTCGGAGTTTTGCGTTTTAGTTCATCTAAAACACCTTTTGGAAGCTGTTCGTACACCAACTTATTCGTCCATCGACCCACAACTCCAGGTCGTTTTTTGATACCTTTCACGGTATAATCCCAACCATTTAACCTAAACAGTTCAATATAGAAAGTATCAGGAAACCTTTGTTGCCAAGGCATTAATTCAGAACTTACATAGGCACTTAATATCCTTTGTAGTTCGTCTCTTTCCCTGTCATACTGATAGCCTGTAGCTTCATCAATTAAAGCGACCAATCCAACACGTGCAAAACCACGTACAAGAATTTCGCATTGGTCAGCAATGATTTTTTGGCGGGGTGATAGTTCTATGATTTTTCTGGCTTCCAAAAAGGCTTCACATATATCCACCAAAATATTCGCTTCATAACCATTGATTTTCCTTGTGCCTAAATAACACTCTAAAGGTTCGAAGTGGCCCACCGCTTTATCTGCATAAATAAAGGGTTCTAGTGTCTTTTGGCTCAAGTATCTGTTCAATCTTTGGCCCGATGTTTTTTTGCCCTCTATATCGTCAACCATGTGTAAGGCTTCTTGCATACCACGTCCAGAAAGAACCCTTGTACCGTCTTCTAGCACATAACAGGGTATTGTATTGCTCCCTAAAACAATTTCACCCTCATGTGTTATTTTTCTGCGTTTATCCATTAAGCAACACCCCCAATCAAATCATCATAAGTAGTCCGAACAGTCATATTAGCCAACAACGCATTAATGCGTCCAGCTTCACCGTGCTTGCGTGTGTTGTACCTAAAAACAAACTCATCTACATAATTTTGGAGGTGCTTTTTAGAAACAAAGTGATAAATGCCGATAATACCACGCTTTAATAAAGACCAAAAGCCCTCAATGGTATTTGTATGCGTATCACCATTAACAAACTCATTTTGCGAGTGCTTGACAATTGAATGCGAGTACATTTTTGCAAGTGCATTGTAACCTACCCATTCATCTGTGCTAATATTAGCGGTTTCTTTTACATTCTGCATAATTTCTTTTGTTAAAGTGCGAACACCAACATAATCAACTTTGCGGGCGTTTAATTTACCACCACGTTCAATCATGCCAACAATAGCCGTTTTATCTTTCATGCTTCTACCTTGTGAATTTTTAACTTTCTTATTGGCGTGACGGTTCTTATTTTTGCCACCTACATAAGTTTCATCAACTTCTACGTCATTGTCGAGGTCGTTGTTGTTTTCGATACCAAAACACTTACGTATACGGTGCAACATAAACCAAGCCGTCTTTTGTGTAACATTCAAATCCCTGTGTAATTGTAGGGATGAAATACCTTTTTTGTGCGAGGTTACAAGCCAGATAGCAAGAAACCATTTTTGTAACTTGACTTTTGTGTTATCAAATAAAGTCTGGGTTCTCACATTGAAATACTTGCCTGTGTTTTTACAACGATATTTGTTGTTTTTGCACTTATAAACTTTGGAAGTTGGGTCAAATGGGCTAACTATATATCCATTCCAACGCAAGGTTTCTAAATGGTCTATGCAAGACTGCTCATCTGGGAATGCTTGCAACAATTCTAGGATTGAATTAAAGTCCGTGTTAATCATAATAAACCACCTTTATTAGTTGATATATTATGATTATACTATACTTATATACACTTGTCAAGCACTTTTTTGTGTAAAGTTATATATAGTTACCTTTATTATAATTCTACATCCGAGGACGGCAGTAGAAAATTTCATAACTTTATCGGCTCGACCTTCCATGTGCGGAAGTTATCCGACCTCATATGCTTAGAGCATAACCTATCCATAATCCATAACCCCAAACAGAACAGCAATAGCAAGTTCAAACATTACGGACAATGGCTTGAGCATGGCGAGGGCAAGCCCCCATCTTTTCAAGAGCAATTAAAGGCGGCTACAAATAATGCCTTGTATGAACAGCCTAAAGATTTTAATACATTCCTTTCCCTGCTAAAAGATGCAGGGTTTGAACATAAATACGGACGAGGCGGTGTTCTATCATTCCGCACAGAGGGGCAGAAAAAATATACACGGCTTCGCTCGTCAACACTTGGGGAGGGTTACAGCGTTGACGATATAAAATCCGTTATTGATGGGCGTGTATCTTATGCCGAATGGCAGGAAGCATATACAACGCCAGCCGACCACGCCGACCACGCCGACCCCACATCAAAGCCACACCCAACAAAACCACTACCGCCCCAAAAATTCAGTTTAATCATAAACATTCAAGAAAAAATGAAGCAGGGAAAAGGCACAGCATACGAAAAATGGGCTACAGTCTACAACTTAAAGCAAATGGCGGCGGCACTCCAATACTTACAACAAAACAATCTACTTGCTTATGCAGATTTAGAAGCCAAAGCAGAAACCGCCGCCGATCAATTTCACAGCATAAGTGATAAACTCAAACAGACCGAGGCGGCTATAAAACGCAACACCGAATTAAAATCTGCTATCATGGACTATGCTCGTACCCGACCTATCTTTGAAGAATACAAAGCCAAGAGATACAGCAACAAATATCTTGCAGAGCATGGGGCAGACATAGCCGTATACCGTGCGGCACAGTCTACAATGAAAACATTACTAAACGGTGCAAAACTCCCCAAGATGGCACAGTTAAAAACCGAGTGGCTGACCCTCACCGCAACAAAAAAATCTGATTATGCCAAGTACAAAGCCGCACAAAAAGATATGCGAGAAGCCGCTACCATCAAGGCGAATATCGACCATCTGTTAGGGCTTACGGACATGACCCAGCACAGAGAAACGGAGCGTTAGTACCACCAAAAACAAGGGCGTGTAAGCGAAGCGAACACAACCGCCACAACAAGGAGCGAAGCTCCGCCACTTCGGGACGACTTGTCCCGAAGTGAGCGGGTTTGGGGAGCAACCCCAACAAGCAAAATTCAAGTGTGTACCCACACTTGAATTGCTTGCCAAATCGTGCAAAGCACGATAATGA
Organism: Defluviitaleaceae bacterium; assembly: GCA_009780485.1. Lineage (GTDB taxonomy): Bacteria > Bacillota > Clostridia > Lachnospirales > WRAX01 > WRAX01. Next base: position 29,089 of record WQZZ01000013.1, read on the forward strand.
GGCATTTCGCAATACGCAGGCAGCAAGGAAAAACTAAATTGCTACTCCCAAATAAAAAGAAAACGTCGCAACTTTTATAGGTTGCAACGTTTTATAACTACATTCACTGTGAGATATGGACAGCGTTTCCCCATATAACTGCCCTAGTCTGACTCTCTTTCCTTTATTATTTTATTGATTGCTTCTGCGTCACGCCCGTTAATCAAATAATCACCAAAAGTAAAAGCGATAAACCCGATAATGACTATCACCACAAATATTATGATGCCGAGTGGAGATTCTGTAGAAATCCAGTCAAGGCTAAAAGCGACAGGAAAAAATATTACAAACCCAATCAACATATTGATGAGAATCTTTAACCATAAAACCAAACTATCAATTTTATACGCCA
>WQZZ01000014.1 GCA_009780485.1 Defluviitaleaceae bacterium
AGGTCTAAGCCCATTTTGGTGCTTACGCCATCGCTTGCTTGGCTGTAGGCGAAGGCGTACATGTTGTTGGATTTGTCGGTTACGTCCAAGCCTTTGGAATTGGCGATTAGGATTTCGGTTTCCCCGTCTGATATGGTGCAGTAGGGGACGGCTACAATTTTTTCGTCGAAGGATTTGGCGGTGGCTTCTGCTTTTAGGGCTTTTTCGATTTTTTGTTCTGATGTTATGGTGCTTAGGGTTGGGTTGTGGGTTTCGACGGTGGGGTAGGAGGGCGAGCCTGTGAAAAGTTCTTCTATTTCGGCTGTTTCTATTATTTCGGCGTTGGCTTTGGCTGATGAGATTAGGAAGGGGATAATGTCTTCGTGGATGCGTTCGCTGGAGGCGTAACCCATTTTGCCTGCGAATTTGCCACGGAAGCTTACGCCTGCGGAGGAGGCGTTGGTGAATTGTTGTACTTGTTGGTTGAAAATGTTGATGGTGGTGCGGTTGCCGTTTTGGCAGTATAGTTCGTATTCTTCAAAGCCTGCTGATTGGGCTTGGGTGAATAGGTTTTCTTTGAAAGTTTTTAGGTTCATGGTTTTCACTCCTTGTTTGTTGGGTTAGGGGTTTTGTTTGGGGGGTGTTGCGTGGCGGACTAGGACGGGCAATGCCCGCCCCTACCACGGTATATGCGGTTCATACCATGGTATATGTAGTCCATGCAACGGTATATGTAGCCCCCGACGGATTGTGCGTAGCCCTTGGTGGTGGCGTGTTAATGCGGTGTGTGTGTGGTAGGGGCGAGCATTGCTCGTCCTAGTCTTGCTGACGATACCGTTTTGGTTAAGCTTCGCTTCTGCCACCTACTAGGATGTCTTTAACACGTAGGCTTGGTTGACCGCAGTTGGCGGGGATAGAGCCTGATACTGAACCGCACATGCCTTGTCCGTGGTCCATGTCGTTGCCTACCATGTCGATGTTCATTAGGACTTCTGAACCACGTCCTATAAGGGATGCTCCACGGACGGGTTCTGCTATTTTGCCGTTGCGTATCATGTAGGATTCTAGGACGGCGAAGTTAAATTCGCCTGTGGCGGGGGTTACAGAGCCACCGCCCATGCGTTTTGCGTATATGCCGTATTCTGTGGCGGATATGATTTGGTCTAGGGTGCTGTCACCGCTGTCTATGTAGGTGTTTGTCATACGGCTGGTTGGGGCGAAACGGTAGTTTTGTCTGCGTCCGCTTCCTGTGCTTTCTTCGCCCATGCGTAAGCCGTTTAGTTTGTCTATTAGGAAGGTGTTTAGGATGCCGTCTTTTATTAGGACGTTGCGGCGGGGTTTTCCGCCTTCGTCATCCATGTTTTGGCTGCCCCATGCACCTGGGGTTGTGCCGTCGTCAATGGCGTTTACGATGGGGTTGGCGATTTGTTTGCCTTTTTTGTCCCAGAACTCGCTGGCTTGTTTGGCGACACCAGTGGCTTCTAGGCTGTGTCCGCAGGCTTCGTGGAAGATTACCCCGCCGAAGCCATTGCCGATTACCACGTCCATTTTGCCTGATGGGGCGTAGCCTGCGTGTAGCATGGTTACGGCTTCTTTTGCACAGTCACGACCCATCCCCGCAAAGTCCATGCCTTCGTAGAACTCGAAGCCTTGCCCGGCGCCTGGGCTTCTGGTGGCGGTTTGTTTTTCGTTTGCGGAGCTTGCAACGGCGGAGATTGCCACACGGGTGCGGTTTCTTTGGTCTTCACCCCAGATGCCTTCGCTGTTGGCAACTAGGACATTTGTTACCACGTCTAGGTAGGTTGCCCTTGTGCCTGTTATTTGGCTGTCGGTTTGTTTGGAGGCTTCGCCTGAGATGCGAAGCATGTCTACGATTTGTTTTTTGGGGATGGTGTTGTAAGGGGTTTTCATTGGGCTGATGTTGTCGAAGTTTAGGACGACGAGGTCTGCGATTTTGGTGTGTTTGCGTTCTTTTACTGCACCTGCTGCTTCTTTTGCTACACGTATTAGGTTGTCACGGCTGCTGTCGTTGGTGTAGGCGTAGACGGCGTTTAGACCGTCGAAGATGCGGATGCCTATGCCGTAGTCTAGTCCTGATTGGGCTTGTTCTACGATGCCGTTTACTAGGACTATGTTGCCCGTTGTGGTGTTTTCGGCGAACACCTCTGCAAAGCTTGCCCCTGTTGATAGGGCGGCGGTTAGAACGTCCGCCACTAGGTTTTTGTCGAGCATGATTTTTTATCCTCCTTTTGTTGAATATGTTATTGGTATTATATCATTGGTGAAGCTTGGGGTCAAGTGGTTTGTTGTGATAATATTAGTATAGCGATACGTCGGACAAAAAACAATCAACCATAGGTTGATTTATTGGTTTAGTTTTCTTGGGTAGAGGCGAGCATTGCTCGCCATATGTCTGCTGGCAATATTATTTTGGGTTTGACTAGATTTGAATAGGCTTTAACATTATATATTGGGGGTGTAGGCTTTGGAAGATAAGATTAGGTGGTTTGCTGTGTTTGCTGTGGTTTGGCTTGTTGTTACCATGAGACGCTTTTTGTTGGGGGTGTTTGGGCTGACGGTAGGGTGTTGTTGTTAGTCTAAAGCGTCCTTTGTGAGAGGGGCGTTTTTTATTGGAGAGAAAATGTTGGTTGCGGATGTGGTATGATTAAATATATTGTATAAAGGGGGTTTTTGAATGAAGATTTTTATTGATGCTGGGCATAATTACAGCGGTTTTAACACGGGGGCTGTGGGTAATGGTATGCGGGAGCAGGATGTTACTTTTAGTGTGGCGGGGCATTTGGCACGGTTTTTGGTGGAGGCTGGGGTGGAAGTGCGGCTTAGTCGCCCTACCTTGCAGACCAATTTGGGTGTTGATAATGCCAGTGCTATTAATGCTCGTTGGCAGATGGCTAATGAGTGGGGGGCGGATTATTTTGTAAGTGTGCATGTCAATGCTGGTGGTGGCACGGGGGCGGAGACGCTTTTTGGGCAGGAAAGTGATAGGAAGTTTGCCCAGACGGTGCAGGATGTTTTTTCGGAGCGTACTGGGCTTAAAAACCGCCGTATTTGGTTGCGGGAGGATTTGGGGGTTCTTAGGCATACCAAGATGTCTGCTGTGCTTATCGAGGTGGCTTTTATTGATGCACCTGCGGGCAGTTTGGATTTAGAGGTTTTGCGTAATGGGCATATGGAGATGGGCAGGGCGATTGCTGATGGGGTTTTGAAGTATTTGGGGATAAACCCGAAGCCAGAGGTTAAGCCACAGCCGCAGCCTGATGTGGTTAGGTTTAACAGTGTGGCACAGATGCCTGATTGGGCTAAGCCTACTATACAGAAGTTGGTTGATAAGGGGTTTTTGTCTGGGACGGGGCAGGGGCTGGATTTGTCTATGGATATGGTGCGGGTTTTTGTTATACATGATAGGGCTAGGATGTATGGGTGATATGGTAGGGGCGTGCATTGCACGTCCTTTGCCTGTTGGTGATATTTTTTGGGGTTGGAGGGTGTTGCATGTGTGAGTGGGACGACCAATGGTCGCCCCTACCAAGTTTGGACGTGGTGTGTGGTTGGTGCATATGGGCAATGAAAAAGGCATAGATTGTGTGCCTTTTTTATGTTGACTTTTGGTGAGATTTGTAATATAATTTAGTTGCGTACTTGGAGGCAGGCTTTGACACCCCTATAGAAAGGGGGTTAGCCTATGTGGATATGTGAAGTATTCAATCTGATATTTATTGGTATTGTGGCGTTTGTCACGCTTGCTGATTACATAGACAGAAAGAAGAAAGACAAACGCCGCCCTCCAGACCAAGAGTAAGCGACGTTGTGTGATTTACAAATAATATTACGCAAAGCCTGCTGACTTGTACGTATTGAAGGGGTGTTCTCAGGCATCCCTTCTTTTATTATTGTTATTATATATGACTTTGGGTGTTTTGTCAAGTATAAATTTTAGGTGATGGCAGGGGCGTTTGGGGGGCGATTAAATGGGTGTTTCTATGCGTTCGAATATGCTTTTTATGTCGTTATGGGATATTTCTGATTGGTTGTAACTGCCGTCTTTTTGTGGTATTTGTACATTGTAGCTTTTGCCATCGTTAAAAATTTCTGTGACGACAGCTTCTTCTCCTGTTTTCAGGCGTATGCTTTGATTTGTGGTTATGGTTTTTTTCGTTTTTTTCTTAGGTTTTGGCATAAAGTATTTTATGTAAAATGCGACCGATATGAAGGCGTATAGCACTGTCCATCTTAGCCACAATGTCTGCCAAGTTTCAAATGGCGTTTGGAAAAAATGATTTAATATCCTGTTGTGGGCTATGTAAAGCAATGTTGATGCTGTGTAAGTGACTATGTGATATGCGACCCATCTTTTGCGTTCGCTTAATTTTTTGAGGGGTGTATTCCAGTCATCAATGATTGTGGCGATTAGAGTAAGGCTTAATACGAAGACGATGATGAAGCTGTCCCTAAATATGAAGTAATGAAGAAATGTAGACCATAGTGTGTCGTATTCTATGAGCTTATCGTGCCAAACGAAAATTTTTGTTGCAAATAAGTAAGTAATAAAACAGCCGAGCCAATTTATTCTTTTGCTTTTTATCTTGGACATTTTTTCCTCCTGTAGCGGGTTTTGTGTTGTTTGAAAAAACAAATGCCACTTGCAAAATCCAAGTGGCATTTTTCTTTATTGTTATGCGATGGCGGATTTTGCGGTTTCGGCTAGTTTTGTGAAGGCTGTGGCGTCGTGGATGGCGATTTCTGATAGCATTTTGCGGTTGATGTTGATGCCTGATAGCTTTAGACCGTGCATGAAACGGCTGTAGGACATGCCGTTGATGCGGGCGGCGGCGTTGATGCGGGTTATCCAGAGTTTGCGGAAGTCACGTTTGACTTGTTTGCGACCGATGTAGGCGTGTGCCATGGCACGCATTACCGCTGCCTTTGCGGTTCTGTATTGTTTGCTTCTGGCACCGTAGTAGCCTTTTGCTAGTTTTAATACTTTTTTATGTTTTTTCTTGGCGTTTAAGCCACCTTTAATTCTTGGCATTTTATTTTGTCTCCTTTATCCTATAGATATGGCATTGCTTGTTTGTAGTTCTTTTCTTTGGTTTTGTCCACTAGGGTTGCTTTGCGAAGGTTACGCTTGCGTTTTGGGGACTTTTTTTCCAAGATGTGGCTTTTGTTGGCTTTCATGCGTTTTAGCTTGCCTGTACCCGTTACTGAAAAACGCTTTTGGGCAGCTTTTTTAGTCTTCATTTTCGGCATTGTTTTTGTTCTCCTTTTTATCGTGTTTGTCTTTTTTGTCCGTGTTGTCCTTTTTCTTGATGATGTCGGCTTTGGGGGTTAGGAACATGGACATTCTGCGACCGTCCAGTTTTGGTAGGCGGTCTACGGTGGCGTATTCTTCTAGGCTTTTTGCAAAGTCTATAAGTATGCGTTGACCCACGTCTGTGCGTCCCATTTCACGGCCGTGGCGAAAGCGCACTGTTGCCTTTACCTTGTCGCCTTTTGTCAGGAATTCTACGGCACGGTTTCGGCGGGTTTGTAAGTCCCCGCTGTCGATGTTGGGGGTTAGCCACAATTCTTTAGTTTCTACGTTTTTCTGTTTTTTGCGGGCTTCCCGTTCTTTTTTTGCTTGTTCGAATTTGAACTTGGAAAAGTCCATGATTTTGCAGACGGGGGGGTTGGCTTTGGGAGAGATTTTAACCAAGTCTAGGTTTTTTTCCTCTGCCATTTGCTGGGCTTCTTTGCCAGAAACCACGCCAAGCATGTTGCCGTCTGGGTCTAGTAGGCGGACTTCTTTGTCACGTATCTGCTCGTTGATATAGAACTCTGTTGCTATAAAAGCACCTCCTTGGCGGTTGCCTGTAGCCCAATAAAAAAGTGGGCGTTAAAAGCCCACAAAGATACCGAAATAATCAGTTTAATCTTTAATAACCCCTTTGCTGGGCTTGGGGTGAGAAGCGGGCTTCTTCTTTGATAGGATATAGTTTAGCATAGATGTTTGGTGTTGTCAAGGGTTATTTGAAAATATTTTTGTGGATTTAGATTACGTCTTGCAGACTGGGACGGGCAATGCCCGCCCCTACCACGTGTTATAGTTCTTCTAGTTTTTTGATGAAGTTTTTGTGGCGGGCTTGTAAGATGCGGAAAAGGGCGTAACCGAAGATGTTTACGACGACAAATTGACCTATGAAGACGGATAGGGCTATGGGTAGGAAGGACGACCATGTTAGGGCGGATATGCCACCGCCTGAGATTAGGATTACCAGTGGGATTATGATGGCGTTTATTAGGGTTGGCCAGATGGATGCTATTAGTAGGCTGTCGAAAAGTTTTTTGGTTATGCGGATTAGGGTTAGGGCGATGACGGTGGCTAGGGTGCCTAGGATTGCGTCTAGGATGCCGTAGGGGGACATTATTAGGTTGGATAGGAATACGCCTAGGGCGACGGCGGGGGCGAAGATGGGGTTGAAGAAAGCTAGTAGGTTTAGGCTTTCGGCGATGCGGAATTGGATTGCCCCGAAGCCGATTGCCCCTTGGGTTATGGTGATTATGGCGTATGCCGATGCTACGACAGCCATGTATGCCATGGTGCGGGGTGAGATTTTCATAAAAAATCCTCCTGTTTTTTATTTTTAGAGGTGGTTAGCAGGTACACCTCTTATTTGATTGGGTTTTTGTATTTATTGAGGTTTGTAATGGTTTTGGTAGGGGCGGGCATTGCCCGCCCCATGCCTGCTGGCAATATTCTTTAGGATTGGACGGTATCGTCCGCATAAGTGGGACGGGCAATGCCCGCCCCTACCACGATATTGTTAAAAAGTGCTTGACAGGGGTCGATATTTGGTGTATAATGGCGTTGTGAACTGGGATTTTTAGGAACAAACGCAAGGTAGGTTTGACCATTGAACCGTTCGAGCCTGCCTTGCGTCCACCCAGTCACATAAAATACGACCTAGGATGATTATAACTCATCTAGGTCTAATTTGCAACACCAAATTTTAACCTAGAAGGAGTGGTTTTATGGAAAACCAGAACACAAACGGCAAAATTAACTATCGTAGTATGATTCAATCGGATGCTTGGATAGGGATATTCCATGCGATTTCGAGGCTTATCACCGTTGAGGAAGATTTGTGCGGTGATAATGTTAAGGCTTTACAAGGGTTGTATGATTTGGCTGAAGAAGTCGAAGGGAGAGTTTTGGAAAAGCCTGTTTCTAAAAGCCCTAGGTGAAAACGTAGGATAGCTTATGGCGACCCATTCCTTGATTGGAATGGGTTTTTATGTTGTTTGGCTGATTAGTCGCTGGCGTTCTAGGGTGGCTAGTTTGTCGTAGTCCCAGGTACGCCCTTGGTAGTTGTGGGATTTGGTGGGGGGTTGCTTAGCTACGCTGGTGGCGGCGGTGCTGGTTTGTTCCTCGTGTTTTTTGATTACCCAGTTTTGTATGGTGTGGTAGTCGGATTTGTAGGTTTTGCCGTGGCTGGCTTTGTAGTTGTTTAGGGTTTGGATGAGGGCGTTTGTTTTGGCTTCGCCGTGGGTTTGTAGTAGGGTTTGGTGTTGGGTTTGGGTGAGGTGGACGCAGTCGGCGAAGGTTATCTTTTCTTCTTTTTCTTTAGCTGTGGTTGTGTCTGTAGTTGTTGCTGTTTCTTTATTTGTTGGTTTCGTTAACGCCCGTTTGCGACCGCTGGCTTGTCCTGCTGCCTTGCATTGTGCCACCTTTTTTTCGTATTTTTTGCTGTCCCTGTCTAATTGGGCTTTTATGAAAGAAAATGCCATTTGTAGCTTGCCGTCGAAGTTTGGTTCTGTGTTTTCTGCTTCGTAGGCGAAGGTGCCACGGATTAGGATGCCTAATTCTTCGTTTGAAAGCAGGTCGAAGTGTTGTTTGTAGTCGTTGTAGAGGATGAAGCCTTTTTTCATTTGTGTTTCCCCCTTGAAAATTAGTATTGCTTATATTATAATATGAGTAAAACTAATTGTCAAGAAAAAAGTTTTAGGTTTTTTGAAATTGGAGAGTAAATGTTAGTTTTGGATGTGTTATTATTGTAGTATGGAAAATTAGGGGGATGATGTAGAGTGGATAAATGGTTGACGGCTGGGGGGCTGGCTAAGATTAGGGGCCTGCGGAGAAGGATGGATGAGCGGGGCGTGGCCAAGCGGATGGGGGTTAGTTTTGTGCAGTTGAAAAGGTGGGCTTTGGAGAATGAGGAGATTGCACGGGCTTTGGAGGTTGATGGGGAGATGGCGGATTTTTTGGTGGAGGAGACGGTTTTTAATAAGGCACTGTCGGGGGACCAGAAGGCGATTGAGTTTTGGATGAGAAGGATGGGGGAGAAAGAGGTTAGGGACGGTCTGGATTATGTGGCGTTGGCGGATTTGATACGTAAGTAGGCTTGTTGGTAATAAAAAAGTCCCTTGAAAAGGGACTTTTGATGCCCGAGGAGGGACTTGAACCCCCACATGGTTACCCATATCAGATTTTGAGTCTGACGCGTCTGCCGATTCCGCCACTCGGGCCTTAGACGGTGATGCGGTTTTGCACCCTGTTGTCTTAAGCACAAGGGTTATTATATCATGGGGATTTGAGGGTGTCAAGAGTTTTTTGAAAAAAGTGTTGTGTTTTTTTGTGGGGTGTGTTATAATGGGGTTGTGAGAATGAAAAAAAGACAATCACGGCGGTTGGCGTAGTGTTTGTTGCAGAGTTGAAAGCTTGCATTAAAATAACCGACACTTTGGAGAAGGGCGGTTATTTTTTTGAAAACTTATCTGCTATATGTATCATTAAAGTGATTAGTGATGTGACGAAAGACATGGCGATGAATATTATTAGGATTGTTTCGTATGCAGACATGGCTTCACCCCCTTTATATAGGGATTTACGCCAACCGCCTTTTTATGTGATTGTCCTGCTGAGTAATATAACACAATTCGACATGGTTTGCAAGGGATTTTGAAAAAAGGTGTTGTGTTTTTGGTTGGGGTGTGTTATAATGGGGTTGTGGAAATAAAAAAGACAATCACGGCGGTTGGCGTATTGGTTGTTAAAGAGTAAAGATGAAGATTAAAATAACCGACACTTTTGCGAGGGCGGTTATTTTTTTGAGAATTTATCTGCTATATGTATCATTAAAGTGATTAGTGAAATGACGAAAGACATGGATAGAAATATTACTATGATGATTTCGTATACAGATAACATGGCTTCACCCCCTTTGTATAGGGATTTACGCCAACCGCCTTTTTATGTGATTGTCCATTTATATTGTATAGGGCTTGGCGAATTTTGTCAAGCTTATTTTATTTCCGTTTTATTTGGGGGTTTTGTGATGGAGTATGTGGGGTTTTCGGATAAGCAGCGGAGGTATTTGCTTGGGTCGTTGGATGCTTGGCTTAATGTGGCGGAAGGGGGCAAGCGGGCTGGGAAGAATGTGGTTAATGTGCTTGGTTTTGCAATGGCGGTGGAAGGTAGTTCGGAGAGGTTGCATTTGGTGGCGGGGGTTACTAAGAGTTGTGCCTTGCTTAATGTTTTGGATTGTAATGGGTTTGGGCTTAGGCGGTTTTTTGAGGGGCGAAGTTATTTTGGGAAGTACGAGGGGCGGGATGCCTTGGTTGTGCAGACGGCTGTTGGGGAGAAAGTTGTTGTTGTGGAGGGTGGGGGCAGGGCTAGTGATGCGGCTAGGATTAAGGGGGCTAGTTTTGGGTGTGTTTATTTGACGGAGGTTAATGAGATGCACCCTGGGTTTTTCTTTGAGGCTATGGACAGGACGATTGCTAGTGTGGGGAGGAAGGTTTTTCTTGACCTTAATGCGAAACCGCCTGGGCATTGGTTTTATCGGGAGTTTTTGGATTTTCAAGTGAAGGCGGGGGATGGGGTTAATTATGGGCATTTTACGATATTTGATAATTTGGCGGTAAGTGTCGAGAGGCGGGAGGAGGTGCTGGCTTCTTATGACAAGGGGTCTGGGTGGTATAAGCGGGATATATTGGGGCTTAGGGAAGGTGGGGTTGGTGGTATTTATGTGGGGTTTGGGAAGGCGAATGAGGAATTAGGGATTAGGAATGAGGAATTGAAGTATAGGTATATGAGTGTTGGGGTGGATGTTGGTGGCAGAGATGCCACTGTGGCTACGCTTGTGGGGGTTACGGTTTGTGGGCAACTGCATTTGGTTGATGGGTTTTATCATCGGCAGGGGGATGGGGATGGTATGACCCATGAGGTTTATGTTAGGATGCTTGGGGAGAAGATTGGGCAGTGGTGTGAGAGGTTTGACAGCCTTGCTTTTTCGGGGGCTGTTTTTTGTGAGAGTGCGGAGAAGATGTTTCGGGCTAGCTTAGTGCGGGAGTTGCGGGGGCGGGGGCTTGGAACTCAGGTGCATCCGTCTTATAAAAGGGACGGGGTGCTTGATAGGATACGGTTGTTTGCTATGCTTGTGCAGCAGGGGCGGTTTTTTGTGGCGGGGCATTTGAAGGAGTGGATTTCGGCGTTTTACGAGGCACGGTGGTGTGAGAAGGCACGGGAGCGTGGGGATTGGGTTAGGGTTGATGATGGGAGTTATTCGGTTGATTGTTTGGACAGTGCGGAGTATGGGGCGGTGCCGTTTAAGAAAATTTTAATTAGGGGTTGACGTGTGAGTGTATGTGTGGTATTATTATAGCATTGTTAAGCATTGTTACACCAAAAAATCTTGTGTGATTAAAATACAAAACCCTAGGCGGCTACCTAGGGTTTTGTATTTTAGCTGAAAAGTTCGGCTAAAAGTTTTAGTACATAAAGTATGTACTTAGAGGCTTTTACTAGTTTGTACATTTCTTCTATGTACTTCTTTAGTTTGTTAAGCATCTTCACACCTCCTTTCCTGTGTGATGTGCTTATTATAGCATAGATGCGAAGTTTGTCAAATTTTATTGGATATGTGTAACGCCTTATGGTGGGGGTTATTCTGTGGATTGTTTGGACAGTGCGGAGTATGGGGCGGTGCCGTTTAAGAAAATTTTAATTGGGGGTTGACGTGTACACGTATGTGTGGTATTATTATATAAATTTGCGCATCGTTACACCAAAAAATCTTGTGTGATTAAAATACAAAACCCTAGGCGGCTACCTAGGGTTTTGTATTTTAGCTGAAAAGTTCGGCTAAAAGTTTAAGTACATAAAGTACGTACTTTAGGGCTTTCGCCAGTTTGTACATTTCTTCTATGTACTTCTTTAGCTTTTTGCGCATCTTCACACCTCCTTTCCTGATGTGATATGTTTATTATAGCATAGATGCGAAGTTTGTCAAATTTTATCGGATATGTGTAACGCCTTATGATGGGGCGTTTTTTGTTTTTGATTGAGGGGGTTGTTGGTTTGAAATGGTTGAAGGGTAAGGTTAGGGATTGGTTGGAGATTGTGCCTGTGGGTGGCGAGTTTGGGGTGTCGGTTTTGTCTGATGCGGACTTCGAGAGGGAGATTTTTCGTAACAAGGTTTGGTATCGGGGGGTTTGTTCGGAGCTGGCTGGGTTTTATGGGTCGGTGGATGATTTGGTTGGCAACCGTAGTTTTTGGGCTGAGGGTGGAAGAAACCATAAGATTAGGAAGATGCACAGTGGGTTGCCTGCTATGATGGTGGATGTGCTGGCTGATATTACTTTGGGGGACTTTCTTGGTGTGCGGGTCAACAGTGTAGCGACAGCGGAACGGTTTTTTCATCCGAAGGGTGAAAAAAGTTTTCCTATGGATGCAAATGAGGAATTAGGGATTAGGGATGAGGAATTAAGGTGGCAACGGGTTGCCAGTGAGAATGGGTTTGGTGCGTTGCTTGCTAGGGCGGTGCGGACTAGCCTTGCTTTGGGGGATGGGGCTTTTCGGGTTTCGTTTGATGATGGGGTTTCTGGTTTGCCTATTATTGAGTTTTTTGGCGGTGATAGGGTGCGGTTTAATTATTTGCGGGGGCGGATTTCGGAAGTTGTGTTTTTGCATGATGGGTTTGAGGAGATTTATCATAAGGATGGGATTAGGTATGTGGCTTTGGGGGAGGACACCCCAGTGCCTGCCGATGTCCTACATGGGCTTGGGGTTATATTGGCTGTGCCTTTGATTTTTGATGAGAACCCACGGTTTGCGGGGCGGGGTAAGAGTGTTTTTGATGGGAAGATACACGCTTTTGATGCTTTGGATGAGGTTATAAGCCAGTGGGTTGATGCCCTTAGGGATGGGCGTGTGCAGAAGTATGTGCCTAGCCAGATGTTGCCACGGGACCCACGTACGGGGGAAGTGCGGGGGCTTGGTGGGTTTGAAAGTCGGTTTGTGCAGACGCAGATGGATTTGGCTGAGGGGGCTGATAATAGTGTTAAGGTGGTGCAACCTTTGATTGACACGGATGCGTTGGAAGCAAGTTTTGCTGGGTTTTTGAATTTGGCTTTGCAGGGGGTGCTTGCACCTGCCACGCTTGGGATGGATTTGAAGCGGGGGGATAATGCCACGGCACAGAGGGAGCGGGAGAAGGCTACGCTTTATACTAGAGGGCGGATTATTGATGGGTTGCGGGGGGTTTTGGCTACGCTTGTTAAGGTGGTGCTTGTGGCTTTGGATGCGGCCAACGGTGAGGAAGTGCGGGATTATAAGGTGGCGGTGGAGTTTGGGGAGTATGCTGCACCTGATTTTGGTAGCCAGATTGAGGTGGTTGCCAAGGGGGTGACTGCGGGGGTTATGAGTTTTGAAACGGCGGTGGAGCAGTTGTATGGGGATACGTGGACACAGGAGCAGAAGGCTGACGAGGTCGCTAGGTTGATGCGGTAGGGGCGGGTCCCGTCAAAAGCGTTATTGCCCGTCCCATGCCTGTTGGCACTATTCTTTGGATTGGACGGTATCGTATGTAGGAATGGGACGGGCAATGCCCGCCCCTACCAGATTGATGTTTTGTTTTTGAAGGAAGATTTGATTTAGGGGTAGGGTGGGCGGGAAAAGATGAGGAGGATTTTTAAGATGTACGAAAAGGATTATTATGAGGGTAATACGGTTTATGAGAAGGTGACTGATGTTGCTTTGTATGAGGGGCTGGAGGGGATTAATGAGAGCCTTTCTGGGATTTATGAGGTTTTGTTGCAGTTGTTGAAGGTGGTGGAGGCGGAGAAGAAGCCCAAGCCTGCGGGGTTTAAGGTTGGGGCAGAGATTGCTTCGCCTGTGGCTCGCAATGACGAGGTTATTGCCAAGATATTTGGTAATTAAGGTAGGGGCGGGCATTAGAGCTTTTGACGGGACCCGTCCTTGTTGGTAAGACGTTGTTTTCAGTTGGTGTGTCGTATATGCAAGAGGGACGGGCAATGCCCGCCCCTACCACGGTGTGGACGGTTACCGTGGTGTTGTGTTAATTGGGTGATTTTAGGATTTTATAAGGGGGATTTTTTATGGGGAATAGTGTTAATTATGCTAAGGTTTTTGAAGGGCAGTTGCAACAGAAGTATAGTAGGGAGCTTGCTACCAGTGGGCTGACCACGCAGGGGGTTAATTTTGTTGGGGGCAATGTGGTTAAGTTGCCGTTTTTGACCCTTGCGGGGTATCAGAACCATAACCGTGATGGGGGTTTTGTGCGGGCAGCGGTTAGCAATGACAATATGGTTAAGACGCTGAGACATGATAGGAGTGTGGAGTTTTTTGTTGACACCATGGATGTGGATGAGACAAATCAGGTGCTTGCTGCGACTAACCTTACCAATGTTTTTGAGACGGAACATGCCATACCTGAAACGGATGCTTATCGTATTTCGCAGATTGTGCAACAGGCGGAGGGGCTTGGTAGGGTGACGGATGTTAGAGGTTTGGTAAGGGGTAATGTGTTGCAGGTTTTTGATGATTTTATGCAGGCGATGGATGAGGCGGAAGTGCCGACAGAGGGGCGTATTTTGTATGTTACGCCTAGGGTTGATAAGTTGCTTAACCAAGCTAATGAATTGTCACGTCTTATGTGGGTTAATGACCGTGAAAAGGGCAATAAGGTGAATAGAAGTATTAGGGTTTTGGATGAGGTGCAGGTGGTGGTTGTGCCGTCTAGTAGGATGCGTACGGCTTATGATTTTGATAGTGGGTTTGTGCCTTCTGTTGGTAGTAGGCAGGTGCATATGATGTTGGTGCATCCTGGGGCTGTTATTGCGGTTAATAAGCATAGTTATATTAAGTTGTGGACGCCTGGAAGCCATACGCAGGGGGATGGTTATTTGTATCAGAACAGGCAGTATCAGGATTTGTTTGTTGTTGATAGTAGGGTTGGTGGTATTGCGGTTAATGCAAATTAGGTAGATGAGGGGTTGGGGTTGGGGGGTGTCGTCCGCATGAGTGGGACGGGCAATGCCCGCCCCTACCACATTTGCGTGGTTTTTATGATAATGGAAAACCGACAACAGGTAGGGGCGGGCATTGCCCGTCCTTGTTCGGTTGACGAAACTGTATTTGGTGGGTATAATGTTTTTGTTGTGGAAAATAAAAAATAACCCTTGACAAAGGGTGGCGATTATTGTATTATTGTGGTAGGCATCACAATCACACCAATGAACACCGTACCAAATGGGAAACCACGCAGGGCGTTATACGCCTAGAAAACTATTCCGCCCTGCGTGTACCACTAAAGCCAAATAAATGACCTAGGATGATTATACATCATTTTAGGTCTGGTTTGCAATACCGAATTTCATAAAATAACAACGCCTTTTATAAAAAGGGCGTTTTTTGTTGTAAAAAAGGGGGTGCTTAGATGTATGTGGACATCAAGTGGTATCGTAATGTTTATAAAGGTAGGTTTAAGGGAGAGCGGGGTGAGTTGCTCTCCTTTTTAGGTCGTGCATGTGATGTGGTGGACGCTTTGACCCATGGTAGGGCAAGGGCTAGGTGGGAAGGGCTTACGGAATTTCAGCGGGAAACGATGAAAAGGGCGGTTTGTTTGATGGTTGACCATTTTGCGGGGCTGGATGGGGTTTCGGGGTTGGTTGAGAGTTATAGTATTGGTGATATGCGGGTTTGGAATAGGCGGGGTAGAAGTGAAAAGCCTTGGGATGTGGCTGGTTGTGGGTTTTTGGCTTGGACTACGCTTATGAAAAGTGGTTTGATGTGTGGGGTGGTTTGATGAAGAAGGAAGGCTTTTTTTCCGCAAACGGAAAAAAACCGCTATCGCATTGCAAAAGACGCAATGCTGGCGCTGCCTGGGGTAAGTTGGCTTATCCTAAGTTTTTGGAGAATTGGGATGGGGCTTTGTTTTTGGATGGTAGAGAGGTTTGGGCTGGACGGTGTTATTTTGCTTGGCGTAGTAGGGGGAATAGGCAGAGGGATGGGGTTTTGGATGATGTGAGTGCTAGGGCTACTACGGATGTTGATTTTGTGGGGGAGTTGCATGGTGGGGGCGAGATGGTTTTTGATGTTGAGGGGCGGGAGTTTTTGGTTAAGGGGTGGCGGGCTTGTTATAATCCTGATGGGACGTTTCATCATTTGAGTTTTGATTTGTTGGATGTTTAGGGGGGTGTGTATGCGGGAGAGAGATTGCTTCGTCGCTTCGCTTCTCGCAATGACGGGGGTTGTGGCTGGGCGGGCTTTGGTGCGGACTGCGACGGATTTGCAGAGGGATTTGGTTGCTGGTGGTACTTTGCCTTTTGAGGGTGGGCATTTGCAAAACAGTGCGACTTTCGTGGATGTTAGTGGTGTTAGGCGGGGGCGGGTGGCTGTTGTTACTGATGCTGTTTATGCACGTAGGAAGTATTTTCATCCAGAATTTGAGTTTGACCAGAGTGTGAACCGTAATGCGGGTGGGCGTTGGTTTGATGCTTATGTTACTGGGGATAAGCGGGATTTTGTGGGACAGAGTTTTGTGGATAATTGGGGGTAGGTTATGGATTTGACTGATGTTGGTGAGCTTTTGCGGGGGTTTGTGGATTGTGAGGTTAGTGTCCATACTATAAACCGTAATTTTCAGCACACTTTGGGGGTTTATCCTCGTCGTGGAGGGACGCCTTATAACCCAGATGTGGGGATTTATAAGGCGTATGACTTTGTGCCTGTTACTTTGCTTTTGCGGTGGGGTAGGAATGGGGCAGAGGCGGAGGGGGTGGCGGGGAAGCTTTATAGTGCGTTGGAAGATGCCGTTCTTACGTGGGGGATTGTTGTGCCTGCTAATAATGCACCTGTTTGGTTGGGGGCAGACCAGCGGGGGGTGTTTGAATATAGTATAGATGTAAATTTTTATGTAAAAAATTAAATTTAGTTGTTGACAGATGTTTATTTATGTGGTAAAATATGTTTGGATGATGGAAAAGCATTTTTACCTACCTCTCTGGGTAAAATTATACGACACCTTGATGGTTTAATTACCTGCAAGGTGTTGTGCTTTTGTGGGGTGTTTGCTATTAGAGCGGTTATAATAAGCGGTGGTGCGATTGCGGATTATGATTTTATAAGGTCGCAATTAAGGGATGGCGATACTGTTATTTGTGCTGATAGTGGTTATGACCATGCTGTTAAGATGGGGGTTAAGCCACAGGTGCTTGTGGGGGATTTTGATTCTATTGGCTGTTTGGATGATGTGCCTTCTGATGTTGTTGTTAGGTCACATTCGCCACGGAAGGATTTTACTGATACGGAAATTGCTATTGAATACGCTAGGGAGCAGGGGTTTAAGAGGTTTTTGTTGGTTGCTGTTTTGGGTAGCCGTGTTGACCATAGTTTGACTAATGTTTTGCTTTTGAAGCGGTTTTTGGAGTGGGACTGCGATGCTGTAATTGTGGATGAGCATAATAAGATTATGGTGACGGGTTCTGTTTTGTGTTTGGACGAGCCTGTGGGGTCTTTGGTGTCTTTGGTACCGCTTACGGATTGTGAGGGGGTTGTTACTGATGGGCTGGAGTATCCTTTGGATGGGGCTAGGTTGCTTGTAGGTGAGGGGCTTGGGGTAAGTAATGTTGTGATGCGGGCGGGGGCTTCGGTTTCTGTGGGGAAGGGTGTTTTGCTTGTGGTTGTGGCTAGGGATTAAAAATGTGGTAGGGGCGAGCATTGCTCGTCCTATGCCTGCTGGCACTATTCTTTTGGGTTGGGCGGTGTCGTCTGCATACGTGGGACGGGCAATGCCCGCCCCTACCACATTTGCGTGGTTTTTATGACAAGAAGTAACCACAAACAGGTAGGGGCGGGCATTGCCCGTCCTAGTCCGACAGACGACACCGCCCAGCCTTTGTCAAGTGTTTTTTATTTTTTGTAACAAAAAACGCCCTTTTCAAAGGCGTGGTATTATTTGAAATTTGGTGTTGCAAATTAGACCTAGATGGTGTATAATCATCCTAGGTCGTTTTTATGCGATTTGTAAGAACACGCAGGGCGGTTTAGTTTTTCAGGCTGTTGTCGCCCTGCGTGGTTTCCCATTTGGTGCTGGCTTCATTTGGTGTGATACCTACCATAATAATACAATAATCGCAACCCTTTGTCAAGGGTTATTTTTTATTTTCAAATTTATTTATAGGGGGATTTTTATGGGTAATGTTTATGCGGTGAAAGATATTGAATTTAGTTTGTCGGTTAAGGGCAGGGATGGGCAACGCCCAGCGGATTTTGCCACGGTGACGGGGATGGAGACGTTTTCAGTAAGTTTCGATAATGGTATGGATGAATGGCGACCCCTTGACCAAAAGGGCTGGGCTAAGCGTTTGGTTACGACTAAGTCGCTTACGGTTTCGCTTAGCGGGAAGCGGGTTTTTGGTTGTGTTGGTAATGATTATGTGGCGGGGCTTGGCTTTGAAGGCGGGGCGGGGACGCAGACGGTTTTGTGGGCTAGGTTTCCTAGTGGGGATGAGCTTTTTATGCCTTGTGTGGTTAATGTCAGTGGTGCTGGCGGTGGCGGGGCGGCTGATGTGGCAGAGCTTGCTTTTGACTGTTTGTCGGATGGTGTGCCGATGTATACGAGAGGGGTGGATGTGTAGTGTATAGTGTTGATAGTGAGAAGTTGAACAAACGCCCAGAAATGCGGGTGGGTGATAGGGTTTTTGTTATTGATAACCGTCTTTCTACTTTTGAGCGTATGCGGAAAGAGCTGGATAAGAGTGATACGGCAGAGATGGGGGTTGTGATGAGCTTTGGGCTGGGGCATGATGCTTATTTGGAGCTTGTGGAGATGGATTTGCCTTATGCCGTTATGGAGGAGATTGTGATTATTGTGCTGGCGGCGATACAGGATTTGGAGGTGGACGAGGCACGTCGGCGATTTCGGGGCAAGGGTGTGTAGTGGCGATGTTTATTATGATTTGGATTTTGATAGGGATGCTATTGAGGCTAGTTTTGCTAAGCAGTATGGCATACGCCTGTCACGGGAGGAAATTTCTGTGGGGGAGTTTTTGCGGTTGTTGTCGGGGTTGATGCCTGATACGCCGCTGGGGAGGTTGGTGGCTGTGCGGGGTGGGGCTTTTGTGAGTTCTAACCTTACAAGTGATGAAAGGCGTGTTAGAAGCCAGTGGGCGAAGTTTCGCTCGAAGCGGTCGGATGTTTTGGAGTTGCAAGAGGCGTTGGCGATGATGTTTGGGTAGGACGGTGTCGTCTGCAGGCAAAGGACGGGCAATGCCCGCCCCTACCACGATGATGGTGTATTATGGTGATTGCCACATGACGCCAATGGTAGGGGCGGGCATTGCCCGTCCCATATCTGCAGACGATACAGTAATTGGAGGTGCATAAATGGCAGGAACAATTGTAAACGCGGTGTATTTGGATTTGCGTTTGGATTTGAAAGGTGTGGAAAAGGGGCTTAAGAGCTTGTCTAGTAGCTTTGATGGGCTTGGCGGTCAGCTTTCTAATATGGTGGATAGCATCGGGCTTGACCCGCTGACCCATGGGTTTGCAAACCTTTCTGGGCAGGTGGCGGGGGCGACACGTCATTTTGTGGAGAATGTAAATGTGCAGGAGAGGGTGCGGGCTGGTTTTGACCGTTTGGTTGCTGGGGCTTCTTCTGTTTCGGGTTCTGTGGCGGAAATGGGTAGGGGGCTTGCTAATGTGGGTTTTGACGTGGTTGGTGCTGGGGCTAACCGCTTGACAAGTGGGCTTAACCAGTTGTCGGGCGGGGCAAGGAGGTTTGGGGCGGATTTTCGCACGGCTTTTGCGGGGGCAAGGCGGGAAAGTGATGGTTTGGGGACGATGTTTGGGCGTACGGTGGCTGGTATTGGTGATGGTTGGAGGCAGTTGACGCAGGGGCTTACCCTTGGTTGGGAGGGTGCTTGGGTTGCTATTGGGCGGACGTTTACAGGTATGGTAAACCGTATAATTTCGGGGTTTAACACTATGATAAGTGGTATAAATCGTATAAGTGTTGATATTCCTGCTTGGCTTGGGGGCGGGTCTCTTGGTTTTAATTTGCCTAAGATGCCATCTGTGCCTGCTCTTGCTACGGGCGGTATTGTGACGGCTCCTACGCTTGCACTTGTGGGGGAAGCGGGGCGGGAGGCGGTTTTGCCGTTGGAGAATAATACGGGGTGGATGGTTACGCTTACCAATATGCTGGTGGATGCCGTGTCGGTGTTGGGGGCGGGCGGGGCGGTGGCAAGCCCGCAGCCTACTAGGGTTGAGGTTACTTTGGATGGGAAGAAGTTGGCGGAAGCCTTGGTGGGTGATTTGGAGGAGGTACAGGCACGCAGGGGGCGGGGTTGGTAGTTTTTGTTTTGTAAAACCGACTTTGTGGGTATGTGTAAAAAGTGCTTGACATTCCGTTTACGGAATGTTATAATGTTTTTATTGGAAATAAAAAAAGGACAATCGCAAAGCGGTTGGTGTAGTTTGTTATAGTGTATTAGAAAAACCGCTGTCTTGGAGGAGGGCGGTTATTTCTTTGGAAAGAAATATGTCCAGATTATGTATTCAATCAGCTTTGCTAATGTGGCAAAGAAGATGTAAATTTCATATCCATTCATAAGTGCGTCACCTCCTTTCAGAGATGAATACACCAACCGCCTTGCTTATTGATTGTCCCTTGTGGTATTATATCGAATTTTGTCGTGGATGTCAAATTACGTTAAGATTTCAGAAAAAGTGCTTGACATTCCGTTGGCGGAATGGTATACTGTTTTTATTGGAAATAAAAAAGGACAATCGCAAAGCGGTTGGTGTGATGTTTAGAAGTGAACAAAATAACCGCATCTTTGGAGAGGGGCGGTTATTTCTTTTTGAAGAAATATTTCAAGATTATGTATTCTATCAACTTTACCGATGCGGCAAAGAAAATGTAGATTTCATATCCATTCATAAGTGCGTCACCTCCTTTCAGAGATGAATACACCAACCGCCTTGCTTATTGATTGTCCCTTGTGGTATTATATCGAATTTTGTCGTGGATGTCAAATTACGTTAGTGTTTCAATATAGACGGCGAAAGCCGTTTTTTGTTTGGAGGGATTTTATGGAAATTAGGATTAATGGTGTGCCATTGCCTTCGCCTGACAGCTACACCTTTGGGCGGGACGTGGTGGGGGAGTTTGCCCGCAATGCGGCAGGCAATTTAGTTGGGGATTTGGTGGCGGTTAAAGATATGGTTAGTGTGGGGTGGAAGATGATGAGCGGGGAGGATTACCGCCGTTTGGTGGGTGGTAGCCAACCTGTTTTTGTTCGGTTGACCTATTTGTGCGGTGAGATGGGGCAGATGGTAACAAAAACAATGATGGCACGTCCGAACAGGGCTAGGGTTGCGTATTTGTGCGGTGGTATGTGGTGGAAGGATGTGAGCTGTGATTTTGTCGAACAATGATTTGCGTAGAAATGCAGTTAAATTGACTTATGTGGCGGATGGGCAGGGAATTAGGGAGCTTGCCACAGCAACGTCTGCCCATGCGGTCGAATTTTCGCAGGTTCATCAAATTGTTAATGGCGTAAGCCATGCAAGTGGAAGGTTTGCCACATTAGAGCCTAATTTATGGCGTTTGGATGGTTCTTTTATGTTGCCAGATGGTCAGTTACAGGTGGGTTTTGTAAGTAGGCAAATTTCTAATGATATGGGGACATTTCCCATTAACCAGCATCCAGAGGTTGTTGTGAATTTTGCCCGCCCTGTGGACTTGCCAGCGATAACGCTTGTGTTTGATGGGGATGGGGCTTGCCGAAATGTGCAGTTTTTGTGTCATAATGAATTTGGTACGATTATTAATACGCAGTTTTTGCAGTCTAATTTGGATGATGGGGGCAATGTGCCGTTGACGATGACGGCAAATGGCGTGGATGGGGTCAGTCGTATTACGCTTAGGCTGATGCGAACCCATCCTGGGGGCAGGCGGGCTAGGGTTATGCAGGTGCATTTTGGGGATGTGGTGGTTTTTGATGGTGAGGATGTGTTGTCCATAAGTACCCTGCACCAAGGGGATGTGGAGGGTAAGGGTTTGCCATGGAATGTGTTGAGGGCTGTGATTGCCAATAAGGGTCGCTTTTCTGCAATAGACGGCGGGATGATTGAGAAGCTTGCAAGGGGCAGTCTGCTGGAATACACCATTGGGACAGGGGATTATCCCGTGGGCAAAATGTTTTGGACAAAATATGCGGATTATTATTTGGACGAATGGAAGGTGACAAACAAAAAAGTGGAGCTTGCGGGACACAGCAAAACGAGGTTTTTGAGTGACACCACTTTCATGGGAAGTGATTTTGCCTTAGAGCATATGGGGTCTTTAGCAAGGAGGATTGGGGCAGAGGCTGGCATTAACGTAATACCGTCCAATGCAATGAACACATACCCACGTTTTCCTGCGTTTACGGGTAATGTAAGCCACCGCAAGGCCCTTGCTTATTTGGCAGAGCTTGCAGGTTGTGCCATATATGAGGACAGACAGGGCAATATACATTTTATGGACTTGTTAAGCCATGCACAACCCCCATTGTCCCCCGCATTGTGTTTTGGACAACAGTTGAAACCGCCAGAAATTAGCCAAAACCGCCATTACAACGGCATCATGCTGACCGAGAGGATGATTAGCCTTGATGATGGCTGGCTTGCCAATGTGCGTTTAGATGTGTCTGGGTTTTTGGATGTGACAATACCATATGATGCCCCTGTGTGGCTTACGCCAACAATTACAGTGTCGGCTGGGTTTAGTTTGCAGAATATTCAGCGTAACACAATGTTTGCCACCATGCGGATTGTGGGCAACGGCACGGCAGAGGTGCAGGTGCGGGGCTGGCGTTGCTCGCTTTTAGCCACGGAAAACTTTTACCCCGCCCCATGGAAGCAAGTGGGTGAGGAAGAACGCCCGTATACAGTGGATTTGCCTATGTTTATCACCAATGCCGTACATATCCAGAGTGTGCGGGACTGGTTTTTGACCCGTAAATTTGAATTGATACAGCGGATGATGAAATGCGAGACAACATGGCGACAAAATCCTAGGGCAGACCTTGGTGATAATGTGATAATACAAATTGATGGGGATGGCAGACAGGTGCGTGGGCGGGCGATTAGCCAAGAAATGGACTTTTCGGGGGGTGTGCTATCAGGTGCGACAAATTTTGCTGTGCTTAGACAATAATTTTGCTTGACAACTGTGTGTTATATAGTGTATACTTTTAATATGAAAAAAGGAGATGCGTCAACATCCCCTCTAATCGCACAGGTCGGTAGGTCTTGCGGTTTATGTATTGAATTTATTGCGACTAACGCCGCAAATCATTAACGCCGCTCATCCTTACCGTTGGGGCGGCGTTTGTTCTCTACTTTCCTGTCAATAAAATCGACAATTATTACAAGTGTTGCAATGCCGACAAATATCAGATTAAGTATGTCCCAAATCATCACGGTTATCACCTCCTTTCAGAGGTGCAAGACCAACCGCCCTTGTGCTTGCGTAAGCATACCAAATTAAAGCCAAAATGTCAAGCATAAATTGTCGAAAGTAAACGATGAAATCTGGCGGAATATAATATTGCTCGACAATTAAATTTTACTTGACAAAACCATGTGAACCATGTATAATGAAAACAATAAAAGAGAGGAGCTGGTTACTCCTCTCTAATCGCACAGGTCGGTAGGTCTTGCGGTTTATGTATTAAATTTATTGCGACTAACGCCGCAAATCTTTAACGCCGCTTACCTTTGCCGGGAGGGCGGCGTTTGCTTTTCGCTTTACTGTCTATACGGTTGGCTAGGGCGACATACGCCATAACACAAACCGCTATCAAGTACAACAAATCACAAAACAATAACATAGGCTTCACCTCCTTTCAGAGGTGCAAGACCAACCGCCCTTGTGCTGTGTAATTATACCAACTTGAAACCGAGATGTCAAGCATAAGTTAGGCTTTTCCGTCACAGTTCGACATAAGATTGCACACAAAAAAGACGACCAATGGTCGCCCCTACAATTAACGCCCACAAGTTGGGCAAGGTTTTATGGCTTTTAGAACAATTGTACCAACACCAGCTTCTACTTCCAGTTTCGAGCCTTCTTTCAGACCCAGAAAGTACGGTATTTCTGCGGGTATGGTAATAGTCCCTGAATTGTTGACTGTTGTTTCGTCAAAGGTTCTTTTTTCAATTTCAAATACATTATCTCCAACACAAAACATTTTGACACCTATCCTTTCCTATATCCTTTTTGTCGAAGAAGTGCTTGACAAGAAGACCTAAGGTAGGATATAATATCCCTTAGGCTCTGTAAGTTGGGGTTGGTGCTTGCCTTGTTAGCTTGTCGGCGTTTAGGCAAGCACCGTTTTATAAGGAGACCCCCAGTCGAAAGAATGATTGACCACTTCCAGTATACGACAAAATTTCGGTCGTGTCAAGTATCTTTTTGCAAAAATTACAAATTTCCTGGTAGGGGCGGGCATTGCCCGTCCCATTTATGTTGACGATACCGTACAACCCAAATAAAATGTGCCAGCAGAATTGGGACGGGCAATGCCCGCCCCTACCATCATCACACACTGTTGTCGGGTTTGTTGTGGTGTGATTGGAGTAAATCGAAAATGAGAGACCTGTCAAGGAAGTTATTGATACCATTAGAGGATTAAGCACCCATACGTAGGGTGCTTTTTTAATACCAACTATGAAAGGAGCTTTAGCATGACCAAGCATATAATGAAGCCAGACGACTTTTTATCCTTGGGAGTTTTGCAAGACCTAAGTGATGGGTTTGTGAAAGCAGGGGCAAGCCCGCTGGACTTGTCGCAGGGCATTGCAACCCTGCCCACGGCTGGGTTTATCAACGAAATAGAACGCAGGTTGGACGCCTTGGCGGGTTCGTCACCGCCACAGGGCTGGCAGGCAACAAAAACATGGCTGGGTGGCAATAGGGACGACCGCTGGCTAGATTTTAATGACGTAAACCGCTGGTTTGATAATCTTCACTTGATAATTAGCAAGTTATAAAATAGGGGGTTCTTAAAGATGGGAGGTATTCTTATTAAAGGTTTAGTTGGTGTAATAATTAGCGTGACCACATATTTGTTCGGAGCGGCGGATAATTTGCTTTTAGCACTTATCGCCATGGTGGGGATTGATTTTGTGACGGGTATCATCAAAGCCGTTGTGTTAAAAGAACTTAACAGCAAAAAGATGTTTGCGGGTGGCGCGCAAAAGGTTGGCGTGTTTTTTGTGGTTGCCGTGGCAAATTTGATTGATGGGGTGTTGGAGCTTGGCGGTGTACTTCGCACGGTGACAATTTCGTACTTTATCGCCAATGAAGGTATGTCATTGCTTGAAAATTGGGCGTTGATGGGTCTGCCAATACCTGACAGGTTGAGGACAATACTAGCACAACTGCAAGGCAAACACAAAGAGTAGGGGCGAGCATTGCTCGTCCCATGTCTGCTGGCACTATTGTTTTGGATTGGACGGTATCGTCTGCATAAGTGGGACGGGCAATGCCCGCCCCTACCAGCAAAGTGGTGTTGCAAAAAATACCAATATTTTTCAAAAAAAGACTTGACAAGTGTGATGTTTGTGTGTAAAATATAAATAAGGGCTAAGGCGACAGCCAAATCCCTACATATTACTTTGTAAATGACTTGTATAAACTGCCTGTCTGACCCTATATCTTGGCAGATTAATCAGACAGGCAAACCGTACAAGTCCAAAAAAGACCTGAGATAATCTTAACATCTCTCAGGTCTAGTTGTCAAGCAAATCTTTCTGCCTGACAAAAACAACTATGAGAGGAGCATTAAAAATGCAACCACACACAACAAAAATTGATGAAAAAGGCAGGCTACTAATAGCCAGCGAGTTCCAAAGAAAACTAGGTATATCCCTAGACGCATCCCCAAAAGTAACCCTAACCAAACTAGGTGACACTTTAGTAGTCCAAAAAGCAGAAGAAGGCTGTCAACTACCAAACACAAAGAAACTAGACAACCTAAGCAGGGTAGAATTAGACAAAGAACTACTTGACAGTATGGGATGGAATACCAAAAGCCACGTCGGCATAAACAACGACATCATCACCATAAAATCACTAACACCAGAACAGCTACAAAAAGCAATACAAAAAGAACAACAACGCAAAGCCGAGCAAGAAAAGTCCGCCCAACAACATGAAGTAATGATATGTGAATAACAAGCGGAATTAGACCGGCTAAAAAAAGAAAAGCAACAAGAGTACAGTAAGTAAATAAAAAACGCCATTGTGAGTCAGAACCCCGCAATGGCGTTTTTTATTTTGTAGGGGCGAGCATTGCTCGTCCCATGTCTGCTGGCACTATCGTTTGAGGTTGGACGGTATCGTCCGCATAAGTGGGACGAGCAATGCTCGCCCCTACCAGCTTTCTGTTAAACTTCTCGGCTATAGTTTGGTGCTTCTTTGGTGATGTAGATATTGTGCGGATGGCTTTCCCGCAGTCCAGCAGCGGTGATTTTCACCATCTGGCTGTGCTGTTGCAAATCTTTGACCGTGCCAGCACCGCAATAACCCATACCGCTACGCAAACCGCCCAGAAGCTGGTAAATAGTTTCGCCAACTGTGCCTTTGATTGCCACACGACCCTCAACACCCTCAGGCACAAACTTTGCGGCGGTTTCCGCTTCCCCTTGGAAGTAGCGGTCTTTGCTGCCTTTTTCCATGGCGGAAATGCTTCCCATGCCACGATATGTCTTGTATTTACGTCCTTGGTAAATTTGCACCTCACCCGTGGACTCCTCGCAAGCGGCGAAAAGCGAGCCGAGCATAACGGCAGATGCACCCGCAGCCAAAGCCTTTGTCACATCGCCAGAGAATTTGATACCACCGTCTGCAATTACAGGTATGTCGTGTTTTGCCGCCTCTTCTGCACAGTCGATTATGGCAGTAAGTTGTGGCACGCCCACACCCGCTACCACACGTGTGGTACAAATAGAACCAGGTCCAATGCCGACCTTTACGCAATCCGCCCCCGCTTTTATCAGCGAACGGACAGCTTCAGCGGTGGCAACATTACCAGCAATGACAGGTAGGTTTGGAAACGCTTCTTTAATCTCTCTCACCTTATTAATTACGTTTATATGGTGTCCGTGAGCTGTGTCGATTGTCACAAGGTCTACACGTTTTGCCACAAGGGCGGCAACTCTCTCCAAAGCCTCGTCATTAGCACCAACCGCCGCACCAACCAACAGTCTGCCGTGGTCGTCCTTGGAGCTGTCTGGGTATTTAATCGCCTTTTCAATATCCTTGATGGTGATAAGCCCTTTAAGCTCAAATTTATCATTAATAATTGGCAACTTTTCAATTTTCTTGGTGGTAAGTATTTCCTTGGCTTCTTCTGGGCTTGTCCCCTCTGGTGCGGTTATAAGATTTTCTTTTGTCATCACTTCATAAATCTTTTTATTGTGGTTGCTTTCAAAACGAATGTCACGGTTGGTAATAATGCCCACAAGCCTGCCGTTTTCCGTAATTGGCACGCCAGAAATGCGGTACTTTGCCATCAACTGGTCTGCTTCGTAAACAAAATGGTTGGGGGAAAGGGAAAAGGGGTCAACAATTACGCCATGTTCGCTTCTTTTAACCTTGTCAACCTCGTTGGCTTGTGCCTCGATGCTTAAATTTTTGTGGATGATACCCAGCCCGCCGTGGCGTGCCATCGCAATTGCCATGGCAGATTCTGTCACCGTGTCCATCGGTGCAGAAATAAGCGGTGCGTTAATTTGTATGGTGCGTGTGACATATGTTGCCAAGGACACCTCCTTTGGCAACACGCTGGATGCCCCTGGCACCAACAGCACATCGTCAAATGACAAACCCTCTCTAATAACTTTTCCCATCTTCGCTCAGCTCCCCTTTATCTTTAGTTTCTCTCATTAACAAAATTTCTATAATCTCTTTATAAGCACGTCCCTCGTCGTCTTTCCAATTATTGCAAATTTGCAGGGCTTGCTCTTTGTTTACCACTGACAAATTAATTTCCATTAGCATATTATCGTCATCGTATACCGCACATTTTACAAAAAATTCATCTGTATCCCTTTGATAAAAATGCGTTGCAGAAATTTCCAAGTCTTGCTTAACAGCCCCCAGATGTTCATTAATATACTTGGCAACACGTGACTTTGTGTTGGGGGAAATGTAGCTGGTGAAAGTTGCAAGGGTTTTTAGCCCCTCGTCCGTGATGGTATACCTTGTGGAAGAGCCGCTTCGCACCCCGTCCAAATACCCATTTTCCGCCATTTCCGTCAAATACTTTTGCACCAAATAATAATTCATAAAATTTTCTTCCACCGCAAACTTTATAATTTGGGTGTTGGAAATGGGAACGTCAATTTTGTCCACCAAATATAAAAGTATAATTTTATGCTCCAATTGCTTACGCTCTGGCTCTGTGGGGTTTATATTTTGTTGTGAAATGCCGCCACCCCCCTGTCGATAAATGTTTCTATTGATTATACAGATACTTGACAATAAAAGCAAGGGTAAAAATAATTATTTTTGCTTGACATTTGTGTTATAATTTGTTATAATGAGAACAATAAAAGAGAGGAGCGGTAACTCCTCTCAGTACGCACTGACCGATGGGCTTTGCGACTTTAGTTGTTGCTTTTATTTCTTGGAACGTCGCTTGTCCCTGTCAGAGGAGCGGCGTTCACGCTTTCTATCCACAAAATCGACAAGGGCAATAATTGCCACAATGCCGATAAATACTGTATCAAGAAAATCACGAACATAATACATCATGTGCTTCACCTCCTTTCAAGTTGGATTTTTCAACCCTCCTTTCAGGTGCAAAGCCCGCCACTCAAGTACGCAAGTGCAATTATATGACAAAACTCACCAAAAGTCAAGATTAAATTCCGCAATCAAGGTCGAGAAGTGGATTATCATTTTTTATATAATCATATTGGAAGGTGATAATAATGCGGGATTTGGAGAAAGTCGATGCCGTGTCAAGGATGCAAAAACACATCATAACACATATCGACCAAGAAATAACAATGCAGGATTTAAGCAATGTTGCAGGGTACAGCCTATGGTATTCCATACGTGTGTTCAAAGAACTTTTAGGCAAAACGCCATTTGAATACATCAGGGCATTAAGGCTGACAACTGCCGCACAGCAGCTTCGTGATTTGGACGAAAAAGTCATTGATGTCGCTTTAAGTGGCGGTTTTGGCTCTCACGACGGTTTTACAAGGGCATTTTCAAAACAATTTGACATAACGCCCAAAAAATACCGCATCGAAAAGCCTGCTGTAAGTTACTTCACCCATTATCCAATCCGTGATTATTACTATCTTCACAAAAAGATAAGGAATGATGAAACCATGAAAAGCGGATTTTCCAGCACAGTTACGGTGCAAGCCGTCACCAGACCAGAACGCAAATTAATTTTACTGCGTTCAGAAAATGCGACAGATTACTTTTCGTTTTGCGGTGAAAAGGGCTGCGAATGGGAGGGCTTGCTAAACAGCATACCCGAAAAATTCGACAATGCTGCAATTTTAGAACTTCCCACAAAATTCTTAAAGAAAGGCACATCAAGCTGTGCCGTTGGCGTTGAAGTCCCTAACGATTACAACAAAACGCTTCCAGAAGGTTATGA
Source organism: Defluviitaleaceae bacterium (assembly GCA_009780485.1). Taxonomy (GTDB): domain Bacteria; phylum Bacillota; class Clostridia; order Lachnospirales; family WRAX01; genus WRAX01. The sequence goes on from WQZZ01000014.1 coordinate 28,957, forward strand.
AATGATAGACTTGCCACAATGCACAATGCTATATTTTCATGGTATGCCTTTTGAAAATGAGGACGATTTTGGAAAAGCGATTGATGTTGTTATAGAGGCAATCGAAGCATACAAACCAGAATTATATGGCTACGCTTTTTCCGACGACATTGCACCTAGATTTAATTTTGGTGCAACGAATAAAATCGGGGCAAAAATGTCTATACCCGTAACCACAAATACCAACCATCTATAATGGACTGACACTATTCTGTAGGTTCTTACGGTATCGTCTATCGAACAAGGGCGGGCAATGCCCGCCCCTACCAATGCAAAGTCACCACCCACGTACGGGATAAATGACAATCGTGGTAGGGGCGGGCATTGCCCGTCCTAGTCCGACAGACGATACCGTAAAAACATAAAAAACACCCTTCAATTAACTTGAACGGGTGTTTTTTATGTTTTTCTGCAAAA
>WQZZ01000015.1 GCA_009780485.1 Defluviitaleaceae bacterium
CACCAGTCACTTTTGAGTATCAATTAGAGGATTTGGAAGATATGATGAATAAAGTGGCGTAAGTTTGTGATTTAGTGTATTTTTTGATGGGTTTTGTTGTCTATTGAAGTGGGAAGGGCACAGGTCTTGAATATCTCAACTCCCATATTTATAGCTTTTACATACTGCTCATCTTTCAACAAATTGGTGGGTACAACAATTAAAAACTTCTTATCTGAATTTTTCATGATATAGTAGATTATACTGGATTTTCCGATTGCAGTTTGTGCTTTGATGATATGATATTTGATATCATGTGACAGGATGGCTGACATGATTTTGTCCTTAACATCGTTTACAACCACATTGAGGGGATAAAATACCTCTTTGTGATTGGGTATCTTTTCCATAGTGCGATATTTGGGTTTGACAGTAGATAGGATATTTGTACTATGGGGACATTCATCTTTGTATGGACAGAAGGAGTTACAGCTTTGGGGATTATCATATTTATCTCTGGTGTAATTCAAGTCCTTTTTCCATTTCTGATATCTCCAAGACCTATCATCATAATAGGAGTGCTGCTCCAAAATGTTCAGAAACTTTTTGATACCAGATTCTATTTTGACTATATTGGAGCAAATGCCGTATAGTTCATTGTAGTTCAAAATCCTTGTACCTGATTCAAATTCATTATATAATTTACAACATCCCCCTATTTCATTGAGGACTGATGAACGGTAATCATTGTGGGTTCTTGGTGGGGTTTTAGCTGTAATCTTATCTGCATTATTTATGGTAGTGCTACTTGTAAGACTTTCATCATCTTTACCTACATTGACTGAACTCCCAATAACATCTATGCTTCTACCGACAGAATTATTAGAGCCACTACCACCAATATCATTACTGCTACTATCCATATTTATCCTATATACAGAACTATGTAAAATATCACCATTCATGGTATTATCTACTATAATAGAAAATGGTGAGCTTTTACATATGTTACTATTATCACTAGAATCACCACTAATAGAACTATCATCAATAAAGCTATCATCAGAACCACAGGCACTCAATTGTTCTGTCGCTGAATTAACCCCATTGGTATCAGCCCTAGAAATATCAAGAAGCCCTTTCTTATTCCTTGATATACCATGATTCCTAGCAAATTTCTCCAGTTCCTTTTTGTAATGGGTGATACCTTTTTTATCAAGCAGATAATGGGTCATGTTTCTGGTCAAGGATTCAATATTGATTGACGGAATTGCTTCATCAGTATACATAAATGAAAATAAGGACTGATTGAGATATAAAACCTTCTTTCCACCATAGTACATCTTTGATATATCTTTACTGGTCGGGTCTGCTTCTGGGAATATAATCAGTAGTGCATCTATCATTATTTGTGCTACTCGGATATCGGTTATAGGGATATCGTTCATAAATACAACTCTGAATCTATCAATGCTCATGTTGGACTTACCTTCACCAAGACTTGAGAAAGTTTCATAAGCAAATAGCATGGGTAGGTCATATCTCTCAGCCCTGTTAATCACTTCTTGTAATGTCAGTCCACCATCAAAGTCCAATACAAAGAATCGTGTTTGTTCAAAATTTTCTTTCTTCCTTGACTGGTTTTTGAATGTCGAAGGACAGAAGGTTTGACCCTTTGCACCTATGTTTGTGATAACAGATGTGAGGTTACTTCGTTTTAGATATTTGATTTGACTGGCTATTCTGTTGCTTATTTCTCCTGCTTCGTAACCTTCCGGCTTCGAGGTGTATTGTTTGTGGTCTAGGCAGATTTTGGTGGTGTTCATAATCAACAACTCCTTTATATTTTTAACTAGGAGTGTTGATGTTTGATTAGGTTTTTAATGAATTTGAAAGCCGAGGAATAGTTTCCGAGTTCTACTTGATATAACCCTTCCTCTGTGCTTGTTCTGAATTTATAACCACAATGTCTATGCCCCATATTTTCCGTAATGCTATGAGCTTCTTCCAAAGGAAAGTCCTAATCCCATGACAGCCCTCCACGCTATAGTTTTGGATAACCAACAAAAAGACCAGTTTGCAACCAGTCAATTTGTTCGCATCAAAGCATGATGGAAATTCATTAGTCAAATCCTTATTGATACCTAACCCTTTTGAAGCAAGTAAATCTAAGGAGTGATGGAATTTATCTTGAAGAATTTGGAAATATTCTGCAATACGTTCCTTGTTTTCTGGATTAGATAGACTTGGTGCGCTGGGTTTAGCTTCGATAAAAAACAATTTCTTATCAAGCAATGTTACAAATTCAACAGTTTTAACACCTTCCCCCAATCCTTTGTAAAATGCAGACTTTTCTATGTAGATGGAATTACCATGAGAAAACAATGGTGAAAAATCCATCCCTGATTCACAATATTCCATCATCCAGTCACCTTCTCAATCTCCCTTTCGTAAAGACGGGCTATCTCATCAATGATTCCATTGTGGTCAAGATTGGAAAATTTATTACTGGTTTCACATTTCACACCTTCATCTGTTTTGTGCAAAGAGTGAAAAGCTATAGAATCAGATTCTTTAGAGAGTACCTCAATGTACTTTGGTAGAAAGTAATCATGGGTAGCGATGAAAACCTGTACACCGTTTCGAGATAGCTCTAAAATAACATCAACGAGTGCAGGGATTAGCTTGGGGTTGATGTTGGCTTCTGGTTCATCCCATAGCAGGATTGTACCCTCGGAGATACTCTCATTCATAATCAACTGCCATAGTAGACCAAATTTTCTGAATCCTTCTGCTTCCATGGAAAAAGGAATTTCGAGTCCATCACCTTTACGAACCCAGAAGGTCTGGTGTTCGGGATGGATAAATACTGTTCCATCCATAATGCTCTCAAGTTTCCCAGCTACTTTTTTCGCAATAGACGAAGGGGTGTTGGGGATGATATTCTGGGCTTTTTTGATGATATCTATAAGTGTTCGGTCTATTTTTAGAGACTTGCTATACTTGTCATCAATACGGACTATATTCGACATCGAAAGCATTTCTTTTGCTGGTATAAACACCGCTGGTAACGTAGTCATCGAATGTTCCCAGTTAATATAGACATTTGAATCCTCCATTTCATCTGAATCCATACTAGACATTGTTGAGTATAGGGCAGATGGAGCTAAACTGGATGAAACATTTATATCAGTTTTAGGATAGGTATACTCCTGATTTAATATTTTCAATAAGTGAGTTTTTCCTGTTCCGTTCTCACCTATGAATACATTGATTCCGCCACTCGTCCAAATAGTAATATCATTGAAAACCGTAAAATTCTTAATCTCTATTTTATTGATTGCCATTATAGTCACCTCATTCCAAAAACTTCCTCTACATTGTACCACAGATAAAGGGTTATTTGCAAACTCTATTTCCTTGAAGCGAAGTGCTACATGGTGCAAATTACAAAAAGAAACCTCCGTAGTGGAGGTTCTTGGAAACACAGCTATCCAAATATAGGGACGTTGATTGATTAATTAACCCTAACATAGATAAGAAAGCCAGTATTGTCAGACCACAAATGCAACTCATCACCATGAATACCAAATGTGAATCCTACCTCCAGAAATGGAGATTCAAAGTAAAACCATAACACCTCAAAACCATCTACCCAATCAAACGGTATTACTTCACCAGTATCAGTTGTTTCAATCCCTTGACCATTTGCAAAGAACTCCAATGTTGAATTGGGATAACCTTGTAATGACCATAGTCCTATGAGCGTGTTGTTAGATATACCGTGCTGGTCGGTTTGGGCTGTAGATGTCATAGATTCATAAATCAATGTTCTAGCAACCTCATAAACAATTTCCCAGTTATCATATCCGTCAGCACCATGCCACCAGTATAAAACACGATTACCGCTTATCCAAACAGTTTCTCCATTGAATTGCAACTGCCATCCAACATTTCCATCATTGAATCCAAATGAAAAGCTGTCTGTAGCATTATCCCAAAGATATTCAATATCTTCATCTGTTTCCCAATGTAGATGCATATGTACAGTTCCAGCCATGCCTTCTCCAAAGATTTCAATACCTCTCCAAGTGTCATAGCTCCATGTGGGAGGTATGCTGATGATGTCTAAATCTACCCATTCTGCGGTGTCAATGATGTTGGGTCGTGATACTGATTGAGAACCAAATATCTGCTCTATAAAGTTATGACCCCTTGAAGTAAGACTGGTTTCACTCATTGTATCGCCAATCTGTATTAATGATGCTACAAATTCACCATCCTCTATACGTGAACCCATTGATGGCACAAATACAATCTCTACCCTTACTAACTCACCATTGTATATCATATCCCCAAAGAAATGTACATCATATTCAGTCACCGAGCCATCACTCAATTCCCATTCCATATTATCAAAGAAAGCATTTAATGCTTCTCCGATAGTTATATTAGGAAATTCCAAGTCGTTAAAACCTCTGAAATGTCCATTTATTACTTCTTGGATATGCGGGTCGCTATGAAAGTCCCGCGAAGATGCTGTACCATCACCAACATATTGCTCAAATATTGATTCCAATAGCTCTCCCACCACATCATTACGTATCTCACCATTTATCATAAGAAGCGTTACATGACCAACGATATCCGGGTTGGATGAAATCAACATATGTGTTGATGATACGCGACCTTCAAACTGAAAGCTTCCGTTAAACTCAACCGTAGCTGTTGTTCTGCTGCTGACTTCCCATTCTGGATTATCGAAGAATGAATTAAATGCATCACCCAATAACACATCAGAACGTCCAAACATATGTACATTCTTAACATTCTGGATGTATGGATTATCATGCATTAAACTACTTGATGTTTCAACGCTTGATTCACCATTACCCAAGTTACTAAAGATTACAAACGCTCCTATAACAAGTACAATGACCGCTATGATACCAGCTATGATAACTGACTTCTTGGATTTTGTTTTAACGGTTGGGATATGCGCTGAGGCATGTACAGGTTCTGGCACAAATGTTGGTGCAGATACTGATGATACTTGTTGCTGATACTTATTAACATCAGCTTCCGGGGTATCGTTAGATGGTGTTACCTGCGGCAATGATTCAACAGGTTTTTCCACTATCTCATTGCTGACATCAGCAACAGGAACATTATCATCAGTCAATGTAACCACCTTACTCCCGCACTTATGACAAAACTTTATATCTTCGGGGAGCTTCTCCCCACATTTGATACAGAACATAATAATTCCTCTCTTTCAAAATTTACTCATGAATCGGTGTTGTTCTATAGACCCTAGGATTATCAGCACTTATCCAATTATCAGATATCAATATCAATTAAACTTACAATCACCAAAGGAATCTGTTAAACACATCCTCCAGAAATCCATTTATCTGAAATTGATTCAACGGTGAGCCATTTATCCTTATGCTGTCAACAATGAATATTTCATCAAGAAGCTCAAATGTAACCCTTACATGAACTCTATTGCCGTTATGAGTGCCCATACCACTAACCTCAACAAAGGTGTTTCCACCGTCCCTAATTCTTCTCCAATCAGCATCATCAAAGAATCGGTCAAAAGCATCACCAATAGTCCGTGTTGTGCTGAACTGGGTGAGATGTGACATTCTTATTTGATTAACATCTGGATTAAGAATATTAGAGGTTGCTCTAAAGACCCCTACTGATACAAAAGCAAGGATAATCAAAGCAACTACACCACACCCATTGAGCATTGCACGTTTTCGCATCATAGATTGACGATTGAGGTTTTTCTTTCTTTCTTCTATGGATGCGTCATAACCGGTTGCACTTGTATTGCTCTCTTTTATGTAGACCCTAAAGAACTTAAATAGATGCCAAGCATACGAACCCATGCCACCTATAAATCCTAATACTCCCAGCCAGTAGAGGATTACCCATCCTGTGAAGCCGTAGATGACCAAGCACACAACACAGGCAATAACACCACCAGCAACATCCTTCATTTTATTGAAGTCTGATTTAAGGGGAGTTCTTGCATCACCACATTCCGGGCAGAAACTATTGTCTTTTGGGATGCTTGCGTTGCATTGTCTGCATATCTCGTTTCCATATGTAGTTTTACTGGCATTGCTGACAGGAGAAGGTTTAGTTTCAACTGCAACAACTCCAGTTTCTAGGGATTCAACAAAATCTTTAGCTTCTTTAAGACCAACACCCGTGTTATCTCGGTAGACTTGTATAGCCTTGATTTTTTCACCTGATTTTAGCAAGGATAAGACTGCGTTTATGTATTCTGGTGTAGAAACCTCGGTATTTGCTGGTGCAATAGAAGTCACACTTGTTTCAGGTGCGACTGTTGGCATAGACTTGATAGGTTCTAACTCTTTCCCTACTGATTCAGTAGGATTGGATATCTTAGTGCCGCATTGGTTGCAGAATACAGCACCTTCTATCATCTTGTTTCCACAATTGGTACAGAACATCTCTTTACACCTCCACGTATTTATATGGACTGCTTTGGTCTTACTGCAACTATATTCACACCTATAAACTACCCATCTCCATGAATAGCAAAATCGTAAACACAATGGTTGCAGCTAAAAACCCTAATGCGATATAGGTTCTCCGAGTACGCAACTCTTGAGGATTGGAGATTCGAGCGAGCCAGAAAGTGAGAGCAACTCCGATTAATATAAATACAAGATGAGTGATAATAACCCTTATTTCAGTAGCAGGCATTATTGAGGGTACTCGACGTGTACCCATTGGACCACTCACCGTATCGTATCCTGTTTCTGTAAATATAACGAAAGCACCAAGTGCCAGCACATTATACACTATTGAAATCCACCAGAATTTATTCAAGTGTCTGATGATGAAGTTGGTATTGCTTGGTATGCTCACTTTGGTTGGAATTGCTGGTGTTGATACAGGTGCTTTGATTTTTTCTATTGTTGTTGTAGCAACAGGCTCTATGGGTTTAGGTTCTTTCAACGTGGAATCTGATTGTGTAGCTACCTTTGTACCACATTTGCTACAGAACATTGCATTTTCAATTACTTTATTTCCGCAGTTAATGCAAAACATATTATTTTCCTCCTAAAAATATAAAGTCTTATCTCCTAATATCATCCATTTTATATATACCAAGAATACCACATATACCGCTATCAGTCAATACATATACCGCAAATAGTTTCTTAGCTTCAACCCCTCATCCCTGTAAAATAGTTATGAGGTGATTTCATGGACTATAAGCGGTTTGAGCAGGGGATGGATTATAAAAGACTTGGGCAAAGGATTAGAGAAGAGAGGTTAAAGTTAAACCTTACCCAATCCCAGTTAGCAGAAGATATTGATATCTCTGATACATATGTTGGACAAATCGAAAGGGGCGAGAGGAGCTTGACCCTCGACACCCTTGTTCGACTTGTCAATCGTCTTGGTGTTACTATAGATTATCTTTTGAAAGATTATGTAATAGCTACAGATGATAACACCATCAATCAATTTAGACAGATTATTGATTCTCAAAGTGACAGGAATAAGCAGATGGCTATTGATGTTTTGAAAACTATGTTTGCTCATTTGGATGAGTAGCTGAGTGAGCAGTAGAGATGTTTTCTCCCTTGCGAAGCCCTCTGAAAAATTCTATATCATCAATTAGTCTGTGTATTGCAATATTGGCTAAGTGATTGATTGTTGTGGTGTACTCAATAGCAAGAACTCCAAGCTTATCATACATAAGATAATCTTCAAGGTCCACCTTGATGGTCTTGTCGTTGTGCATAAATCCCCTCCGATTTTCTATGTTCTTTGTACGTTCTCTCCAAAGTGCAGAACATAGAAAACCTTGACTAAAGATTGATTAACCAAGGTTTTCATAATAGCTAATTGAAATAAATTCCAATTGGAGCTATCTATATATGTTCTGCTGTTCGCTATACCGATACATGCAACATATTTCAACATATATTTTATGTACCTCTACGATTTCTTTTCCTTCGTACTTGCTATGAGAACTATAATCTCCGCAATAATGCTCAACACCTTACCAACCACCACCAGAATCTTTGCTATAAGCCGCATATTAATCCTCTCCTTTAGTTTCTTCCTTGGTTCTTCCTCAATGTTCGCAATGCTAAACATTTTGGATACCTTGGGGAGCAGGAGGATTATGTATACCTTGGAACTGATGGCTACTAGGGTCTGCATGGATATTGTGAGGAATATTAAAATTAACACCATCATGGGAGCTATGCACATCAGCATTATGTACATCACCACCATAACCCTCTTGATACCCAGAACCCTCATAAACCCCATCAACATCATAAGCATCATGAGTAGCACTCAACATATCCGAGAATGTCTGTCCGTATGCTCTGGCATGACTGGCTTCCTCTGGAGAAAGAACCTCAACAGCTTCAAAGTTAAATTTTGCATAGGGTTGACCACCATTAGAGGTAGCTTTCTCTAGTGTTATCTTTGTAACAACACTATTCAAAGGTATCATACGACTAACCAATCTGGTCATGTATTTTTGGAATATGACTTTACTGGTTACTGGTATTCTTACTATGATAGGGATAACACTATCAGGGAGTAACAGAAGTGCTTGAATGGATTCTTTGCAAGCTTTACCGTTGCTGATACCACCGCTATTGCTATTAACACCACTACTACTGACACCATTACCAACACTTCCATTGACACCGCTCTTGGTATGACCATTACCATACTCATTAGAGCCAATACCATTCAATCCTTTAATACCGGCACCATTCATACCTTTAGACCCAAATGTATTGTATAGACAAGTGCTACAAGGTTTACCATCTACAGATACAATGCTATCTGGACTATAACAGTTCGGAGGTGTACCTTCAACTGGTTCTGGAGTAGACCAATATGCTCTGGGGGTTGTATAGTCCAGAATAATGCCAGTCAACTCTTTAGCAATTTCATCACCAGTAAGACCGGGCACGGTAAATACAGTAGCTCCACCAGTTGGAGCTTTCACAACATCAAATAGCTGATAGGATAGGGGTTGGTTTTTGAGGTTTTCGGTTATTATGTTGATTGCATTGGTGTTAGCAAGAGCTAGATAGTTGGATTCGATAACAGCTCCTACTCCTGTAGTTCCAGACTGTTGTGCTGCTCCTAGCCCTGTTTCTGTAGTGTTGGGATTGATAGTGTTAAGGTTATCATTGTGATTTGCAGTAATAGCACTATTGTTATTGGGGTTGATAGTATTAGGGTTAATATGCTGACCCCCTGCATCTGGCATAACATCACCTGTTGCAATGTTATTCAATCCATCACTATCAGATACTGGATTAGATGGGTTTGCATTGGGGTTCGGTGTTGATAGGTTTGGATTTGGTGTTGAGGTGGTTGGTGTTGAGATATTTGGTGTTGGAGTAGTTGGTATTGAGGTGCTTGATGCTAAAGAGTTTGCCTGTATGTTATGTAATCCTCCTGCACCCTGCATACTAGATGCACCTTGTAAATTAGATGCACCTTGCAATTCATGAATACCTTTGCCTATACCTTTACCCATGCCCATACCCTGCGTTCTGTTTCCTAAGCGGTCTTTTAAAGCTGATACACTCATTTGTAATCATCTCCATTTCTTTTGATTGTTTTTGATTTTACTACTCACTTTGATGTGATTTCTTGATGTGATTTAATTTGGTATGAATATGATGTGGTCTAATGTGACTTGTTCTGTTTTGCTTAATACTCAATTTACAGACTTCACAGAAAACCTCCTGCATGATGTGGTGTTGGTATACCTTTGGCAAAGAGTTGGATGGTCACTTTTAATAGCTTTGGTGTCTAATCTCTCTTGGATGAAGGATTTCCAAGTGATGATTACATCATCTTTGATAAGACTGGTCGGACTACCCTCAACACCTTCACTACCCCGAATAATCCCTACCTCACTATCACCCATCATCTGCTTTAGAAGATTTTCAGCTTCCTGTTTGAATACAGTATACTTCTCTATTTCATCAGAAGCATAATTATACTTCTCAACAAGAAAGCTTGCATCATCAGGAAGTATCATGGTAGAATCAGGAACACTACTGGGGAAGTATTGATTAAGAAACTTTGAAGAAGCATCAGAGCCGTCAAGTTCTGGGGGTATATCATTCTTAACCCCATCCCAAAACTTAGCTTCTATTTGGATTAGCATAGAGATTAGTTCCTCATCCCTGTGGACTAATTGCCATCTAAAATCATTACCACCAATAAGAACGGCTATGTATGCACCTTTAAGACCGGTAACGCACATGTAATGTTGCAACTGGAGCATATAAGCATCTGGAATCTTAACATTGTCATTCTTACCAAAGCTACCAGCACTAACAGCACTAACAGCACTATCACCAGCATTACAAGCAACAACAACATCCCGAACAACACCCTCACCAACATTACAACTAACATTATCGTTACCACCACCCCATTCAGATGCCATATACTGCCCCGCTGTCTTAGCTTCAAATATCACACTTCCTAGCTCTGGGTGACGGCAGTATCCATCAATGTTAGCTAACATCCAAGGGTATTTCTCACTTTGGATAATAGCATTGAAGGACATAACCTCTATACCAGTCCTCAAAGTAAATTCCTCTTTTACCAAATCTTCTAAACGATTGCCCCAATATGCCGCTTCTCCTGCTTCGGTAGGGGGGAGCATACCTTTCTTTTCCATGTAGAGTTCAACTGGTGATTTCCATTTGCTAATGCCACATACCACGGAAGCATCAGAGCCACCGATACCAAGGTTGCGGTATGATAGCCAGTCAGCATGGGATATGTTTTCTGTGTTTACTAGGATATTGAAGCTTGGAGCATTTCCTGTAGATTCCGCAGAAGATTCCACAGATGGATTTGATTTCAAAGTATCATCCATAATTTTATTATCCATAATTCTCAACCTCTTTTCTTTTGATTTTTTAGTTTAGGAGCAATCCCTATATTTCAAGGGCTTATTCCTCTATTTCCATTATATGGACTTGACAAGTCTATCAAAATTTACTATACTCGCTGTAGGCGAGTAGCGGGGATAATCTCCGTGTCCAAAGAACATAGACAACCCCCAAATAAACAAAAACTGCAAAGGTGCATCAGCACCTAAGCAGTCTTTAACATTTGATATGCCCTGTCTATCATTGGGTGTCCTTCAAGAGTTTTCAAGAACAGATTCTCTCTGTAGGTTGATGTTTCTCTTAGGGGCTTAACGTGAGTTGCATGGTCGCTAATTGCATTGATGAAACGATAACCATTCTTACCCAACACCTTTAAATCTGGAGCTTCAAAGTAACGAATCTTAACATCATCACGCAGTAGCTCCGTGTTTTTCTTCTGTACATCAGAAGCATCAACGGACAATGGGATGAGTTCATTGATAAGTTCCATAACCTTACCATCAGACAACTTGATACGAGATAGATTATCAAACTCTCTACCAAGGCTCTCCATATACTTATGAGCTAACCCTAATGTTTTCTGGGCTTCAAGAACACCTTTAGAACGAGCAGAGCTACCAGAACCACCAGAACCAACGGAGCTATTATAATCACCAGAGCCAGTAATGCCAATAACACCGTTACCAGCATCTACAACAGCATCATTGCCACTACCACTACCTATCCCCATACGATTATGAACCCCACCAGTATGCTTAGTAGACCATGACCTCTTAGCTTGGGATATAGCTAGGTTTAATGTATTCTGACATACAACCCTAATAGGTGTCATAGCTACTTTGATAGCAGCAGTTCCATCATGGGAGTTACTAAAGACCATATAAGGTTCTATCCGTTCTCCACCAATGATATAGTTCTCTGGAAGTTTACCAAGTATCCAGACCCTACGACCACCCTGCAACGACCCAGCTGTTTCATACCTAACACCCTCACCTATTAATGCATCCGTGAAAGCGAAAGCTTCCTCATTCTGGACTATCTTGTATCGGTCTGTCACTACACCCAACACAGCACCATCCACATCCCTAACATTAGCTTTGTAGTTCGGGATAATCTGTTCTGCATTGGTGTACACATTACCAGATGCACAGATAAAATCTGCTGTGTAGATAGGTCTTTGAGTTACTTTCCAATCAAGACCCGATAACCGTAATGCTTCCTCTGAACTAAGTGCTTCCTCAACCTTCACCCCTAACCCGTGCCATGGAGTTTCCCTTACGTAAAACATACTTTCTAAATTAGCTGGCATAATAACAACTCCTTTTCTTTTGATAGTTTTTATTTGATTTTGTTTTTGATATCCTTATATTGGATATCATTGGTTGTAGTTATCATATCCATATTTCAAATATGATTAGGTTTGATATCTGGACTTACCAACCAGCACATGATGATTGAACCTACCAAACATCACGTGACGGCACAAACACGACCTCTACACCATCACCAATAGGATAGTCCGGCTCTCCATCAAACTCATTATCCGACTTAGTACAGATATTCGGAGCATAACCGCTCCTTGGGTCTGTATCTACATACAGAATCCCATCACATTCATAGACCGGTCTATCCCAGTTATCTCTGCCTTTGTACATTAGTTGCATTGTTTTAGGTGCTTTCATGATTTTTCATTCCTTTCTTTTCTTTGGATTTGGTTAAGGGATATAAACACCACATGATGGACATACATGCTGGTCTGGCAGCTCCCCATAGATATCATCCACATAATACGAACATACAAAGCCGTTAAAGATAGCTGTATACCTAATTCCCTTGTATTCAGCAACAACATCATTGACACCGTTTTCATGTAGGATGATAACTTCATCATGTGACTTCAAGCTGTGTATCATGGCTTGGGTCTTAAATCCTTGGGTTTTGGTTTGGGTCATGGTTTCCATAAAAATAACCTCCTTTCTGCCTAGTGGCTGGTTGTACGTACTTGGTTATATTTATAGAATATATAGCTGGGTGGGGAGGATATACGATTCGACAAGATAAATTGCTTGAATAATAAGATTGGATGATGTATAATTAGCATATTACGTGGCTATTGATACAGAAATCTATAAAAGGACGGTGCGTATAATGGATGCCATAACCGTAACCATGGATTTCCCCAGAGATATACTACTTGCGGCTGATATATCCGAGATAAATGTTCAATCAGATATAAGAAAACACTTGGCATTGTATATGTTCAAGGAACGTATACTCTCTTTTGGTAAGTCCGTTGAATTATCGGGGATGAATAAGATGGAGTTTATGGAGCTTGCTGGTAGTAAGAGCATATCTCTAAATTATGATGCTGATGATTATCGAGAAGATTTAATGACAATCATAGAAAACTTATTACCAGATGATGAAGCTATGCCAGATGATTTTGATGAACCTTTAGATGTGATGGATGCCAGCATGTCCAGCACAGACTTTTGGGATAATGAAGTAGATGATAAGATATGGAATAGTCAATGATGGGAATGTAGATTATGCAACCAGTTAAAGGTTATATAGAAAATGGACGGTTTTATCCAATTGGAAACATTATACATGCTCCCGGTCGAATTAGCGTGATACTGACACCACTAGAAGAACCAAGGGACATTTCCGTTATAGATGAACAGCGGATTCGTTCGGATTGGCTTAAACGACTGGGTTCTGCAATTGATTCCTCGTTGGATGAGGATTTTCCAGAAAGGACTTAGGTTTATGACAACTACAATTGATATCAACCAGCTATCTTTACCAGAGCAACATAAAAAAGTGTTGTCTATTATGATGTCAAAACTCGAAGATTTTCCGATTGTGGAAGAAGTCATCCTATTTGGGAGCTGTGCCAGACAAGATGTATCTGATAAATCAGATATAGACCTTGCTATCGTAATATCAGAGCCAATTAGCCCAGAGGAAGAATGGAACATAGATAATTCAATCCGTGATTGGGATTCCAGCCTTCCTTGTGATATAATATTTATTCCATCAGAAGCTTTTGAACAAGAAATCAAGGGTGATACTATCATAAGACCGATTTTGAGAGAAGGAGTACGGTTGATATGAGGAAATTAAAACTATACCTAGATACTTCCATCATCAGCCATCTTCACCAACTGGACGCACCAGACAAAATGAATGACACTCTAATATTGTGGGAGCATATAAAAGATAGCTCGTATGATGTAGTTTTGTCTAGTGTAGGATTTTATGAACTGGGTAAATGTTCAGCTGAAAAGCAGGTCATCCTTGCTGGATTCATTTCACAAATTCGGTATCAGCACATAGAAGTAGATGATGCTATTTTAGCTACAGCAGAACGATTTATAGATATGGGAATTTTAACACGTAGAAGCTATCTTGACTGCCAGCATATAGCCGCAGCTATCCATGCTGGTTGCGACTTGGTTGTTTCATGGAATTTTCAACACATGGTGAATGTTAGAACCATTAGAGGTGCAAAGATAGTTACTGCTATTGAGGGGTATAAGGATATATTGATATGCTCTCCAAATATGCTCATAGAGGGAGGTTTTGAATATGAATAATACACCATTTCCAGAACTTAGTAAAGATTTCACCATTGAAGATATTCGTAAGATTAGGGATTGGAGTAGTGAAAGATTTACTAATATGACAAGGAAAGAAATAGCTGAGGATATTAACTCTGGTGCCCGTGATTTTTTAGCATTAGTTGAGGATACCCGACAAGTGGAGCATCAAGATGGTGCTTTAGCCGTAGTGTAGTAGAATAATATACGGTGTTGATAATTGTAAATCTATATAGGTGATTAGATGAATGAAAGTGTATCCATGCTTGAAATTAGAAAAATTAGAGATAAGAACTCTTTGCGCCATCTTAATATGACCCCAGAGGAAATAGCTGAGGAATACGAAGAATCTACGAAAAGATTCATTGAACTGATGGAAAAGGATATCGAAATAGTTTCCCTTAAAAAAGTTTCAAGTTAAAGCATTAAAAAAATAATGTCTACCATGTCTACCAAAATGTCTACCAAATCCAATTTAAAATCCCTAATTGGAAATATAAGGAAAAGATAAAATTTTAATATTATACCTTGAAAAGCCCTTGAATATCAAGACTTATCCAACTTCAATTATTTTTGATAATGGTTAAGTATCACACGCTTGGTTAGTCTCAAAATCTGATATCCTTTGGATGTGGGGGTTCAAGTCCCTTCTCGGGCATCCTTGATATTAAAGGCTTTCCAAGCATTTGGAAGGTCTTTAATTTTTAGCAAATTTATCATCCAACCTCATATTTCTAACGGATTTCTAACGGAAAAAATTTCCATGTGCTTTAATAAGCTCTAACTGCTAGTCTCTAGCAATCGAAGTTTAGCACTTAATGTATCTGCTATGCTCTCTTTAGCTTCCATATCCAAATGAGTATAAAGATTCATTGTCGTTTGGATATCTTTATGCCGTAGCCAAGTTTGAATATCTTTCAAATCAAAGCCGAGATATTTCAAATAGCTGGCTGATGAATGGCGCAAATCATGAAATCTGATGTGTGGCATATCATTCTTTTTTAAAAGCAGAGTAAAATGCTGACTTACATAGTTAGGCAATAACAGTTTGCCATTTTGTTTGGTGCATATGTACCCCTCATCAACATAGCCATTCGGCTGTAGAGACTTTAGCTCTTGTTGTTGCATCTTATCGGGTTCATAAAGCGCATGGTAAACGCAGAACTTATTCCACGCTACACCTCCTTGCCACTAAATGATTGCTCTATTGGACATGCCTAATGAACGTGTATTGAATTATACATTCAAGCGTTCTTTATGTCAACAGGTAGTAAAAATGGGGAGTGACCAACCACGCCGTTAAGGAGTTTATGTTGCTGGATTGCTTCGGGCCTTATGGCTCGTGGCTTTTGTAGTGTCATTACCCTTGCAATGACGTCACTTCAAGAACGTCATTGCGAGGGCGATGATAAATGCATAGACGGGGATATTAAGCCCGAAGCAATCTAGTTATGTATCTATATCGGTGCAAACTTGCCACTACCAAACCAAAGGCAATCGCTCTTTGTTAACGTTATTTGTCCGAACCTCAAAACGAGACAAACAATAACCAGTTTGTACAATCAATCATATACTGATAATGCAAAGGCCTTGCAGAAAAATATATTAAGGAGGGGCAAACAATATGTCCATGCCAAAATTTCCAACTGATACTGGAAATCTAACAAGAGAGAACGCTATAAATCAAATATTATCCTCAATTGCCATGGAAGAACTGGGTCTTAGTCACATCTTAAATGCCGAGGGAGAAAAAATGCAGTATATCTTGGGCACCTTAGAAGGGTCAACCCTTCCGGAGCCTGCAACCATAGACCAAGTTTTACAAGCTAATGACAGCTTGCGACAACTTCTGGAAGCTACAACAAATAAGCAGATGATTTTGAGGACCAAAATGTCTGAAGCTTTAAACGCTGCCGAAAAAATAGGTCCCATGCCCGAAATTACCATTGGTGAAAATGGTAATTGGATTGTAAATGGCATTGATACGGGAGTTGCGGCGGCGGGTCCGGCAGGTGAGACTCCGTATATCGGCCCTAATGGCGACTGGTGGATTGGGGCTATGGACACAGGAATTGGGGCTCAAGGGGGCATTGGCCCAGAAGGAGCAGCAGGAAAAACTCCTTTCATTGACCAAGAAACTGAGACTTGGTGGATTGGTGAGACAGATACTGGTATAAAGGCAACAGGCCCAGAAGGACCGCAGGGCGTAGCCGGGCCTCAGGGTGCTGCCGGAACAGTTGGAACAATAGTAGGCACGTTTCCGGATATAGAAGCTCTGGAAGCTACTATTCCTGTTGGTATTCCGGGCGAGTTCTATTATATCTGTCCAGACCTCTATGTTTGGTGTACATCTACAGATTCATGGGTTAATGTTGGTCCAATTCAAGGACCAGAGGGTCCGGCAGGTCCGCAGGGCATACAAGGGCCTGTGGGTGCGGTCGGGCCACAAGGAGCAGCAGGCCCACAAGGAGCAGCAGGCCCAACTGGGCCAGTTGGACCAAATGTAACAGCTACGGGACTTACTGCCTATAACACAAGCAGTCCAACCATAACTGTATTGGCATCAGGCACTACGATACCTATAGGTACTACTGGAAGTTATGCTAACGGGTTCACAGTGGCAAGCAATGTTATAACAGCATCCCAAACAGGGACATATTACGTATCCTATCAAATTAATACAACGGCAGCCGTTGGCGTCGGTATGTATACGAGAGTATTTATGAACGGCACAGCGCCAACTACTTTAATAAACCGACCGGCTTTAACAACGAACCAGTTTGGTGCGTCCTCTATAATGACTATAAATGCTGGTTCGACTTTAGAATTACAATTTGTCGGTTTAGCCGCAACTGTTACTCTAGCAACGAGTGTCGGTGCTGTCATAAACATTATTAGGATAGCGTAGTGATACCAACTTGCAATCTTAACAATACTTAGCGCGCGAGTGCGTGCCACAGCGTAAGCGCAATGTGCTCGCGCGGTTATAGCCAAACAACTTAAGAAGTAGCATAATTATTTTTCATTGCAACCTTAAAGCGTTGCTCGCAATGAAAAATAATTATGCGGTGAATTAAAGTTGTTTGGCAATAGCATTGTTTTGATTGCAAGTTGGTATGAAATACTCTGGTATCCGAAACCATTTTGTCCACTCTATCATATATCGATATTGCAAAGGCCTTGCAAAAAAATATTAAGGAGTGACAAACTTATGTCCATGCCAAAATTTCCAACTGATGTAAACATCACAAGAGAACAGGCCATAAGTCAAATACTGTCTTCTATTGCTATGGAAGAGCTTGGTTTAAGCCACATCTTCAATGCCGAAGGTGAAAAATTGCAGTAAATCTTAGGTACATTAGAAGGATCTACTCCTCCGGAGCCTGCAACAATTGATCAGGTTTTAGAAGCAAATGATAGTGTAAGAAAACTGCTGGAAGCTGCAACGCACCAGCAAATGTTTTTGAAAGGCAAGATGTCCGAAGCTTTAGATGCTGCTGCGAACATTCCTCCTATGCCAGAAATTACTGTGGGGTCTAATGGTAATTGGTTTGTAAATGGCATAGATACAGGTGTTGCAGCGACAGGCCCGGAGGGTTCGGAAGGTCAAGCGGGCGAAACACCATATATTGGCCCCAATGGAACCTGGTGGATTGGAGCTACCGATACAGGAGTGAATGCGCAGGGAGAAGTCGGGACAACAGGCCCTGAAGGTCAGACAGGCCCAGCGGGCGAAACGCCATTTATTGATGCTATCACAGAAACTTGGTGGATTGGCACAACCAATACCGGTATACCGGCGACAGGCCCGCAAGGTCTGCAAGGTCTACAGGGGCCACAAGGGCCCGCCGGAACAGTTGGAACCATAGTAGGAACATTCCCGGATTTGGCAGCCTTGGAATCGGCTGTTCCTGTTGGGAATCCTGGCGAGTTCTATTACGTAAGCCCCGATCTTTATGTATGGGATACGGTTTCGGGTTCGTGGGTAGATATAGGTCCGATACAAGGGCCACAGGGCTTGGCAGGGCCACAGGGCATACAAGGTGCTGTTGGCCCGGCTGGGCCACAAGGAGCAATTGGGTCAACAGGCCCACAAGGGCCGATAGGCCCGCAGGGTGTTTTAGCGTCGGCGTATGGTTTTGTAACCAGTCCATGGTGGGCTACTGCTACTGTTCCTCAAGCAGGAAATGTGCCGTTTAGTGTTATTGGCAGCTCTATAAACACTTCTCTTGTAAATAATGGCATACAAGTTGCAAACGCAGGAGTGTATTTTATACACTATGGGATAAATGTTGATAGCGGTCAGACTGGCGCGTGGAATATATCGATTAATGGCAATGGAGCTTCATCTGCCTTTGTAACTTTTTCAACACAAGGCGGCGCAATGAATGTTTGCGGAAGTCTTTTGACATCCTTGCCGGCAGGTGCTATAGTTACAGTTTCAAATACCACATATGGTTCAATAAATATAGGCGGTAGTGCCGTAGGAGCAACCAGAACATGGTCGTTTGGGAATCTGTCTGTCTTTAGAATCGCGTAATTATTGAATACAGATTCTGAGGCTGCCAGGAGGTGTGTTTACAAATTTCCTACACACGCCCACAACGCCCCGTAGGGGCAAGGTGGGTTTCCCCCTCCTATATTAAACAAGAGGGAAAAACCCGCCTTGTACACCCTGGTTATTAGACTTGCCCAATAACCCATGTTGAACCAATTTAGTGGACAAGTCTATTGGACAAGCCTATTCATCACTTTGCAATGTTAATCTAAAGCTGTTTCTGTAATTAAGGGGCGAAGTCTTCATTACTTTTGCAAAGGCTTTAGAAAAATAGTTTTGGTCTTCAAAGCCAACCATATTGCCCACAATCCGTATTGATTCGTCCGTCATTTTTAGTAAGACGCACGCTCTTCGTATCCGCTTTACTTGGATATAATTGAATAGAGTGATGTTAGTATTCTTCTTGAAATACGTACTTAGATAGCTAGGGCTCATATGCAAAAACCGCGCTATTTGCTCAAGTGAGATTTTTTCAGCCATATTATCTTCGATATATTTATCTATTTTATCAATTGTGCTGTTTTTTTCGCTCGCATATAGCTCCATAGACTTACACGCTTCAACAAGCATGGTTAAAAGAGTCATGATATCATTTACTTTTTTTTCAGAGAAAACCGGCAAAGAAAAATAGTTGGTTCTTGCTTTGTTCATATCTATCTTCCATTCTTTTAGTTTCGGAGCAATTCTTTCCCATTTCGCATCTACACTTTCGTCGTCTTCGTGAAATTGGCCGTAGAAAAAAGAGCCTATATGCTTTTCTTCGATATGTATAGGAAAAATTATCTCGGTAAGGTTCATGTGGCATTTATATTTTATTGGTTTGCCGGATATCTTAGCATAGTCGAGCCATTTATTGTCGCACTCGGTACAATATCTATACCCATAAGGCGAGGCAAACATCATGGCGCAAAACGAGGCGTTTCGGTTTTCGCGGTTAACATAAATTCCTTCTCCCATGCTTGTGAAAAACTTTATCTCTACCCCGCCAATCATGTTAGAAAGGGAGTGCAGCGATTGTATTAAGAGCAACTCGTTATTTTTCATATCGCACACCTCGCAAAAAAAGATAGGTCTATTATATCATATGGAACGTTGCATTTTCAATCTAAATATTTTACTAAAAATCCTAAAGATAAAACATTGTTCATATTTCATAGTTGTGCTATTGTATAACTAGCATAGTGATACAAATATCACAAAATATTACAAAAAAAATAGGGAGGGTTAGCAGTTATTAATGAAGAGAGTACACAAAATAATTGTATAGACAAATTTTGGAATTGAAGCATACTCGCAACACACCCAAATGGCAGTTGCTCAAATGTTGTAAAATCAATCTTTCGCTCTCAAGTTAAATTTCAACTTATAGGGCAAAGTAAATACACAATAAGAATTATTTACTAAGAGGAGGGCAAATTATGAAGAAACTTGTAAGCGTAATAGGAGCAAGCATACTGATGCTCACACTACTATTCGGACTTGCTGGCTGCGGGTCTGATAACGATTCCGGGGCAGAGCAAATTGTGATTTGGGCATGGGATCCGGCGTTTAACATTGCTGCGCTTGAATTAGCAGCCGAGTTCTTTAACGCAGAAAATCCGGACGTCGAAATTATAATCGAAGAAGTGGCTTTCGATTCTATAGTGCAGCAGCTAAACATAGCTTTTGCCGCAGGCACAATGACCGGCTTGCCAAATATTGCTTTGGTAGAACAATATCAATCCCAAGTTTTTCTGCAAAACTTTAGCGAGCATTTCTATCCAATTGGCAACCGCGTAAATACTAATAATTTTGCAGGCTATACGGTGCCAATACACAGCCATAATGGGGTTATGTATGGTGTACCTTTTGATACAGGGGCTATCGGAATGTTTGTTCGTCACGATATCTTGGCTCAAGCCGGTTTTTCGGTTGAGGATGTGTATATGATAGACTGGTGGGAAGCATTAGAGATTTCTGAAGCTGTGTTTGAAGCTACCGGTGTTCGCATGTTTTCCCAAAACCTAGCCGCAACAGGTGGCTATGCAAGAATGAACATGACAGCATCAGGCACATGGTATACGGGTGCCGATGGCCAAACAGTTAATATTAATAATAGCCCAAGCATAAGACGCGCAGTAGAAGTGTTGAAAGAATTTGTTGACCGCGATTTGGTTATGCACCATGGTGATGCCAACACTATGCACGCAAATTGGCATACAAGCCAAGTTTGGGCTGTTCCTGGTGCTGTTTGGCTAACACCATCGGTTATGTTGGATGATGGACTATCCGGCCAATGGACATTAGTGCCTTATCCAAGGCTGCCGGATGTACAAGGAGCAACTAATTTTGGAAACATGGGTGGAAGTGCTTGGTATATACTCGATGTTCCCGGTTACGAAATTGCAGCAGAGTTTTTGTCATTCACCTTCGGAAACAACCTGGAGTTCCACGAAGCATTGTTGACAGAAATAGGTGCGCTTAGCGTATTTACCCCACTTGCTAATAGTCCTGTATTGAGCGAGCCTCATCCGTTCTTTGGCGGGCAGCCTATCTTCCAGCAGTTCTCAATATGGGCAAACAATATTCCTCAGTTTAATGTGGGCTTGCACACCTATTTTGGCAATAGTCTGATAAGCACCGCAATTGTAGAAATTTTGGAAGAAGGCAGAGATATTGATGATGCTCTAAATGCTGCACAGCATCATGCTGACACTCAATTGAACTAACCCATTGCTGTACATGGCGGGGATTAAACCCCGCCATGTACAAATACTCAGGAGGTTTTATGTCAAATATTTCCTTAAAAGAACCGCCCCAAGCAAAAAGGACATTAAATCTCACAAGATTTAAACGAGATTTAGTGGGTTGGTGTTTTATATTAGCGCCTGTTATTTTGATTGGCATATTTGTGGTTTATCCTATGATAAACTCTTTTCATCTCTCATTACAATCAGGGGTCGGTCGAAACTTAAACTTCGTAGGACTTGATAATTATACACGCCTATTCCAAGACAGAACTTTTATAAGGGCACTACAAAACAACCTCACGTATCTTGCAATCCAAGTACCTTTAATGATTCTTTTAGGCCTTTTGTACGCTGTTTTGCTAAACAAAAAAGACTTAAAATTCAGAAGCTTTTTTAGAATGTGCATATTTTTGCCCGCGATAACATCGCTGATGGCTTATGCAACGGTTTTTAGATATCTATTTGACCAACAAGGCATCATTAACGCCCTATTGTTAAATTGGGGATTGATTCAAGACCCGATAGGCTGGCTTATGAACCCTGTTTTAGCCAGAGTTACCATAATTGCCGCGCTTACATGGCGCTGGACGGGCTATAATATGATTTTTTATCTATCGTCTTTGCAAAATATTGATGAAGGAATATACGAAGCGGCTAAAATTGATGGAGCAAATGCTGTGCAGGCATTTTTCAAGATAACAATACCGCTTCTTAAACCTATAATCTTGTTTACCTCTATTATGTCTACAATCGGTACTCTGCAATTGTTTGATGAAGTTGTGCAGATAACCGACGGCGGCCCCGGCCAAGCAACAGTCACAATGACGCAGTATATATTCAATTTGATGTTCTGGTATAATCCTGATTTTGGGTATGCTGCAACAGTTTCATTTGCAGTCTTGCTTATGATTTTGACATTATCAGTAATCCAATTCTGGGCTACACGTGATAGAGATAAGCCCCGCAGACGAGCATAAAGGAGGGAATACTATGAAAAAGATTAAAATTAGCAATGTTTTTATATATATCTTTCTATCTGTCGCTTCCTTTATTTCAATTTTCCCTTTTTACTGGATGATTGTTTCATCAACCAACCGCTCGTTTGATATAACAATGGGAAGGCTATTGCCGGGCAACTATCTTTTTAACAATATCCAAACCATGCTAAACGAAACAAATTTTTTAACAGGGCTTTGGAACTCGGCCCGAATTGCCGTTATAGCAACTGTTTTGACATTGCTTCTTTCATCAATGGCTGGATATGCATTTGAGATTTACAAAAGCAAATGGAAAGATATAGTCTTTAGGCTACTACTACTTTCAATGATGATACCGACCGCTACGATGATTGTTCCGTTATTCTTGATGCTTGCCACGGTTAGCAATACCGTGCCCGCGTTTGGGTTGGACACTATTCCTGCCATCATCATTCCCGGCCTTGCATCGGTATTTCTAATCTTTTTCTTTAGACAAAGCACCAAAATGTTTGCAACTGATGTGCTAGAGGCGGCCAGAATAGACGGCATGGGAGAGCTGGGCATGTTTTTTAGAATATACATGCCCATCATGAAAAACACCTATGCCGCCGCCGCAATTATCACATTCATGGGCTCGTGGAACGCATTTTTGTGGCCAAGAATAGTCATCCGTTCGTCAGATTTGCATACTTTGCCCATAGTCCTAAACTTGGTTAATGCAACATATACTTTGGATTTTGGGTTGATTCTATTGGTTTCTACTCTATCCATAATTCCAATGGGAATAGTGTTCTTCGTCTTGCAAAAGCACTTTGTTGCGGGCATGATGGGGTCTTCCAAAGGTTAACAAATAAAAAAAGGGAGATATAATTTATGAAAAACTTTTACTCAACCAAACCAGTTTCCACATATGTCTGCCGCAAGATTAGTACGCCTATTGAAATCAATGGCGACCTAACCAAAGACGTTTGGAAAACAGCAGAAAAATCTAGACGTTTTATTGATGTTATTGATGGCGCGCCTGCGCTGTACGATTCTCGTGCCGCAATGCTTTACGATGACGAGAATCTCTATGTTGCTTTTTGGAGCGAAGAGCCTTTTGTGCGCGCAAGCTTAACGGAAAGAGATTCCCTGGTTTTCAGCGAAAACGACATCGAAGTCTTTATTGATGGCGGCGAAACGTATTACGAATTCCAGCTAAATGCCTTAAACACGATATATGAAATCTTTTATATCTGGAAGGATTCTTATAAAAGAGGCGGCAGATATGATATTCCCGAATTTGATTTGCTAAAAGCTCAAACATTTGGCGGCAATCACGACCGTAAAAACGAGTATTTCTGGCAAGGAACACATCCGCGCGGCCTGCGCTATATTTATCGTGATTGGGACCTCCCCGGTCTAAAAACCGCCGTACAGATTGACGGAGAGATTAACCGCGACGACAAGCCATCAAAAGGTTGGACATGCGAGATAGCTTTTCCATGGGCAGGCATGAAATGGTTGCGTGACGGTAAGACGAGCGCGCCTGTTGATGGCGATACCATGAGAATTTTCTTGGGAAGATACCAAATCCTTAGAATCAATGGACAAAACACCCAGGTGGGTTGGGCTATTGATGAAGTGGGTACAAACGATAACCACGCGCCAGAAAGATTTACAAATATAGTGTTTGCTGAAAAATAGCCAACGGAGGGTTTATGAATATTTTAGTAGGTGGAATCGGGCAAGAAACTAATATTTTTTCAACCCAAAGGGTTGTTTATAATGATTTTACTAAGTTTAGGGGTCAAGAAGTCATCCGGTGCTTGGATTGTTATAAAAGTATAACAGACGAGGGCTTCGAGCTTATTCCGGCTATATATGCCAGAATAACACCGTCTGGCGCTATGTCTAAAGATGAGTTTCTAAAGTTCATAGATGAATTTTTTGGCAGTATTGACCCTGATGTAAAAATAGATGGGATTTATTTAACCATGCATGGCGCCATGTATGTAAACGGCATAGGTAGTGCCGAAGAATATCTTTTGAAAGAGCTACGCAACCGCTACGGTCACGAAATACTGATTTTTGCTTCATTTGATTCTCATGGCAATATGAAAAAAGAAATAGCTTCACTATTGAATTATGCCACAGCATATAGAACAGCTCCACATATTGATGTTATCGAAACAAGAGAAAGGGCCGTCAAAAACCTTGTCTACTGCCTAAAAAATAACTTTAAACCTTCAATGCTATATATCAAAATCCCTGTTTTGCTTGCGGGCGAAAAGGTTATAACTGCCGACTATCCCGCTAATGAAATCATCCAACGCCTTGAAGAACTAATTGATGGAAATAATGTTTTAGATGCTTCTTTTTTCTGCGGCTTTGCTTGGGCAGACAATGATTACATGTCCATGGGTATTATGGCCTCTGTTGTGCAGCTAAGCCAAGAAATAGAGAATAAACTGCTGGAAATAGCAGACTTTGTTTGGGAGAAACGCGAGAGCTTTACATATTCTGTAGAGGCATACGAGCCGGAGAAGGCCGTATCTAAAGCCATTGATTATGCCAAATCTACTACCAAAGGCGTAATTTTCATTTCCGATTCTGGTGATAATATAACCGCCGGCTCTGCTGGGGATAGTGCATATATGCTTAATGCTATAATTGATGCAGGGGCACAAAACACACTACTGGCAGGAATAACAGATGCAGATGTAGTGGAACTGGCATCTAAGAGCAAGGCTGGGGGGAATATAGAGTTTCACATTGGTGGCAGCATAGATCCTAGCAGTTTTTCCATGCAAATAACTGGTGTGCTGGTATCAACAGGCGAAAAGTCCATTGGTGGCCAAGCAACTCCTACTAAGTATGCCATTGTTAAAGCCAAGGGCATAACAATAGTTATTACAAATCAAAGGTTTGCCTTTACTGACACTAAATATCTCAATGAAATGGGAATTGACATCAATGACTATAAGATAGCAGTAATAAAGTTGGGCTACCTTTTTCCTGAAATAGCAAAAGTAGCAGCCAAGAATATTTTAGCAATATCGCCGGGAAATGCCTACCAAGATGTCGCAAGAATCGACTATAAAACGAAAGATGTACGATTTTATCCAAGAGATGAGATGGATTATAAATCAACATTATAGTTAATCACTTTATACTAGACATGTCCACTAACCTGTTTCACACAATTTCTCTTTCGCTTTTGCTGTCAGATGTTTTTCAGGAAAACCACCTGAAAAACATCTGACAGCAAAAATTTTTTGCAAAGAGTGCAAAAAAATACGCTTGCGAGAAATTGGTCCAACATAGGTTATTGGACAAGTCTACTGAACACCTCCCGAAATTCCAGTAGCTTGTGCCTCAATTTAAAGTCAGGTCAAGCATTCACCTCTTTTGACTTGTCCGCATACTATGGCTACAAGGAGGTGAAAATATATGTCACAATGGAACAACATTAACAATCGTCCAGACCACGATGAAGAACGCAGAAACCCAAACTTTAACCCGCCCGGAAACCAAGGTGGAGGTAGGCCAGACAAAGAGTGTGGTGAAAAACACAGGCATAGAATTGCCAATGCCACGCTCGAATTAGCAATAGACATTTCCACGGATTTCGACCTGGAACGCTAATTTCTACAGAGACCGCCCTGGGCTTTTCCAGGGCGGTTTTTGCGTTACTAAGATTGCAAGTTGGTATCAAGAGGAGGGATATAAAGTCTACCATGCACTATACACACTAAGATATGATTGTGAAAACAGAAATAGCAGATGAAATGAATGCAAGATTTAATGGATTTATTTTACAATAATTAGCGTGGACAAAAGCGTGGACATTTAAGAAAACTGGCTTTCTGTATGAAGCAGAAAGCCAGTAATTATCAAATCTGGGTGAAAGGATTTGAACCTTCGACCTCCAGAACCCCATTCTGGCAGACCATGTAATATCTAGCAAAAATTAATCAAAGATGATGCTGGATAAATCTTGATATTTAGGGGTTTGTCTGGCATTCTTATTTGTCGGCATTCCGCTTTTTGAGAATGTCAATGTCGGATTTGCAATCGAAAGTGTTAGACAGGTGTTAGACAAAATTTTAGTGCTTTTCAACATCGCTCATCGAATATCTGCCTAACTACTTTCTCAAATACAGAGAAGGCAGTTTTAGAATTATTAGCCAATAATCACATAAAACAAAAATATGATTAAACGGCGCAATATTCTGAAACTACCGTATGCTCCTACCCACAAGTGACTTCACTTTACATTTACGTCCACATCCAAAACTAGTAAGCACCCAATGTTGGGTAAAATCATCCATCGTCCGCTTAGTCATACTATACACCCAAGCCATCAGTTTGTCAAGGGCGGCGCAGCCGCTTGTTTATCCTTGACAAGCTGATGGCTTGGGTGTAAGTTTTAAGCGGCGGACGATGAGCAAGATGGAATTATTACTCGCGGTGCAGGAGGCTTACCGCTATGGCTCGAGTGTGGCCTTACTATTTGTACCTTGGATGACTTTTGTATTAGGGGTAAATACATGTGTTTGTGCGACCTTGCCCTATAAAATTTACATGGCAATTACCCATCAAAACTAAGATCTAAGAACCTATCTTCAGTATAACCACTCCGTCTATCATGTAGCAGCAGTAAGTGAAGTCAGAATGTTTCCCAATTCACATTTTTCGCTTCACCATCACACCAACCCCCACCAACCCCACCACCCCCACCCCAAACCCCCAATTAGCCCGCACATTAAGATCCTGCAACGCAGCTATATTAACCGGCAAATACTGTCGCGGCATATCCAGGCCAATATTAAAAAACAGTTGTGCATAGCCCTGCCAGCCCTGGGGCATAAAGGCGGGCAGCCATAGGTCCATGTTCATATAGGGTTGCAGGAGTAATAGTGTTATGATACAACCTACACCAATGACCCCTGCCCAAATCCATCGCTGTTTGCCCTGCTCTTCTCTTGCGATGCGATACCCGAGGCGCATCATAGCGAAAACGAAGGTGAGGCCCGCCAGAGACACCAATAGTTGCCCCCGCAGCTGTATGCTGGTTGTGTAGGAATTAAAATCAAAGATGATATAATCGGCTGCCCTGTGGTTC